>JBKBVA010000029.1:0-14910 GCA_046289665.1 Allosphingosinicella sp. | reverse complement strand
GAGCTGCCGAGGCCGCGGTTGGCGCGGGCGATGCAGACGCCTTCGAAATTCTGGATGCGGGTGCGGTCGCCTTCGACCACCTTGACGCCGACGCGGAGCGTGTCGCCCGGGCGGAAGTCGGGAATGGCCTTGGCCGAGGTGTACTGCTCGATGGCTTCGGCCTCGAGCTGCTGGATGAGGTTCATGTCTTCAGACCTTCGTCGTCTTCGCGCTGCGCGCCAGAGGGCGGTGGCCTTCGCGCGTCCCCGTGACGCGCGATCAGGTCCGGCCGCCTTAGCCGTGTGTCCTCGTCCGCCTTTCGCTTCCGCCAGGCGGCGATCTTCGCATGATCCCCCGATCGCAGCACTTCGGGGATCGTGCGCCCTTCCCATGTGACTGGTCGGGTATAATGCGGATATTCGAGCAGCCCCGCTTCGAAGCTCTCGTCTTCTCCGCTGGAAGCCGCGCCCATTACGCCGGGAAGCAGCCGAATGCAAGCGTCGAGCAGGGTGAGAGCCGCCATCTCGCCGCCGGACAGCACATAGTCGCCGATCGACACCGGGAGGATCGGCCGCGCCTCGAACAGGCGCTCGTCCATTCCCTCGAACCGGCCGCACAGGATCGAAACTCCCGGCCCCCCGGCGAGCTCCCGGACGAGGCTCTGCGTCAGCGGCGCCCCCCGCGGCGTCATCGCCAGCAGCGGCGCGTCCGGGCGGCGGGCGAGAACGTCGTCCACCGCCGCGCCGAGCACGTCCGCGCGCATCACCATCCCCGCCCCGCCGCCCGCCGGCGTGTCGTCGACCGAGCGGTGCTTGTCGGTCGCGAATTCGCGGATCTGCACCGTCTCCAGCGCCCATGTCCCGCTCTTCAGCGCCCGACCCGCGAGGCTGTGGCCGAGCGGCCCGGGGAACATCTCCGGATAGAGGGTGAGGATCGTGGCGGGCCAGGTCACGCCTTCGTCCAGTTCTCGACCCTCAGGCCCGGAATGTCTGCGAAATCGCCTTCGTTGTCGGTGATGAGCACGAGGTCGTGGGACAATGCATGGGCCCCGATCAGCCGATCATAGCTCGCTCGCCGGAACGGCAGCGTCGCGTAGGCGCGAGCGGCCTTGTAGTCGAAGTCCAGAATTGGAACCTCCTCAACGAATGCCTGAAGCTCGTCGAATGCCGGCGCCTTGCCTCGCGCGGCGCCGTAGGCCACCTCGGCATAGGCGATCGCGGAGGTGACGATGTCGCCTTCATCGCAGCTTGCGAGCCGGCCGCGCAGAGGCAGACTTAAGGCGGTGACCGCCATGATGATGACGTTGCTGTCCAACAAATACTTCACTTCGGCTCCGTCGGATCGGCATCATCCGCCACGTCCCACTGAAGGGGCCGCTCGGAAAAGATGCGATCCGCACGCGTCAGCAGCTTCAACCCAGGTCCAGAACCCCAGACCTTCTCCACGTTGAATTTCCGCTTGGGGGCATCGATCGGCTCGAAGGAGAAATGCTCGCCATCCTCCATGCGCAAGTTCATCTCCATCCCGGCGGAGAGACCGACCCCCGCCGGAAGCCGCAGCGCAAGCGAGTTGCCCGATTTGAATACCTTCGCCCGAAACGTCTGGACGTCCTTCGTTTTGAGCCACGGCATCGATCCGGAAACGCGTTCGGTGTTGCGGCGATACTCTTCCTGCTTCTCGTTCACCTTGCTCACGCCAGCCTCCGTATACACGTCATGTATATACCCACGGGTCGCCGCGCGCAAGGAACTCCCGCCCTACGCTGCGCGTCAGGGCACGATGAGCGAGCGCGATTACGACTGCCTGGTGATCGGCGGCGGCCCGGCGGGGCTGACGGCGGCGATCTACCTCACCCGCTTCCACCTCTCGATCAAGCTGGTCGATGCTGGCAAGAGCCGCGCGAGCTGGATCCCGTGCACCCACAACCATGCCGGCTATCCCGAGGGCATTTCGGGCAAGGAGCTGATCGCCCGGATGAAGGAGCAGGCCCAGAAATACGGCGCCGCCATCGTCAACGACCGCGTCACCCGGCTCGACACGGTCGAGGGCGGCTTCCGGGCCATGTGGGGCGCGGGCGAGGCGACGGCGCGCACGGTCCTGCTCGCCACCGGCGTCACCAACCGCCGCCCGCCGATCGACGAGGATCTCCACGACGAGGCGCTCGCCCGCGGCCTCATCCGCTATTGCCCGATCTGCGACGGCTATGAGGTGACCGACAGGAAGGTCGGCGTCATCGGCAGCGGCTCCCACGGCGTCGCCGAGGCGGTGTTCCTGCGCGGCTATACCGAGGACATCACCCTCATCGCCCCCGACAAGGCGCACGAGCTCGACGCCGGGGACCGGGCGCGGCTCGACGAATATGGCATCGCCTGCGTCGACGGGCCGTGCCAGGCGGTGGCCGCGCTCGACGCCTGCATCGTCGTCGAGACGCCGGGCGGGCATTACAGCTTCGACAGCGTCTATCCGGCGCTCGGCTCCGATACCCATGTCGAGCTGGCGCTGCAGGTCGGGGCGGCGCTGAAGGACGGGACGCTGCGGGTCGATTCGCACCAGCGCACCTCCGTCCCCGGCCTCTATGCGGCGGGCGACGTGGTGCTGGGGCTCGACCAGATCAGCCATGCCATGGGCGAAGGCGGCGTCGCGGCGACGACGATCCGCAACGATCTCGCCAAAAGGCGGCCGATCCTGCGGGAGGCGCTGAGCGGCAGCGTCCGGGCCCGCGGCGGGCGGCGGAGCGGCGACTAGGCCCTCAGTTCAGGCGAGGAAGGCGGGGTCGACGACGATCCGCCCGTCCGCCATGTCGGCGATGCCGGGCCGGAACGGAACCATATTGCGCCTTCCGTCGGGCTTCTCGATGTCGAGTATGTCGCCGGCGCCGAAATTCTCGACGGCCGCGACCCGCCCCAGAGCCTCCCCGTCCGCGCTCTCGCACGGGAGGCCGATCAGGTCGGCATGATAATATTCCCCCTCCTCCAGCGGCGGCAGCGCGCTGCGGGGGACGGTGAGCAGGCTGCCGCGCAGCGCCTCGGCGGCGTTGCGGTCGGCGATCTCCGCGAAGCGGGCGATCGGCGTCGGCCCGCCCTTGAGGCCGGCGAGGGTGAGGGTGCGATCCCCCACCCGCACCTGCTTGTGCCGCTTCAGGCTGTCCTGCGCTTGGGCGAACAGCTTCAGGCGCACCTCGCCGCTTATGCCGTGGGCTCCGGCAATGGCGGCGAGGGCGACCTGATCGTCGGGCAAGGCGGCTTACTCGGCCTTTTCGGCGCCTTCCGCCGGCGCGTCCTCGGGCGCGCCTTCGGCGGGCTCGCTGGTCGACTCGCCTTCGTTCGGGGCCTCGTCGGCCGGCGTCGCCTCGCCTTCGCCGCCCTCGGCCGCGGCCGGAGCTTCCTCGGCCGCTTCGGCGGCGGGGGCTTCCTCGGCCGCCGGCGCTTCGGTGGCGGTCGCCTCTTCGACGGCCTCGGCCGTCACCTCGACCGTCTCTTCCTCGGCCGGCGCGGCGGCGGCGGCAGCAGCCGCTTCGGCGGCCTCGGCCTCGCGGCCGGCGCGCTCCTCGGCGCGCTCCTTGGCCTTCTCGCCCGGCTCGCCCTTCTTCGGGTTGTTGCGGGCCGGCCGCTCACGCACGCCCGCGGCGTCGAGGAAGCGGGCGACGCGGTCCGACGGCTGGGCACCGACCGAAAGCCAGTGGCGGGCGCGGTCGGCGTCGAGCTTGACGCGCTCCTCGCTGTCCTTGGGGAGCATCGGATTGTAGCTGCCGATGCGCTCGATGAACTTGCCGTCGCGGCCGGTGCGCGAATCGGCGACGACGATCTTGTAATAGGGACGCTTCTTTGCGCCGCCCCGGGAAAGCCGGATGGAAACTGCCATTTGTCTGTCCTTCTCTTCTTGATTTCTATTCGTCACCCCGGCGGAGGCCGGGGTCCCGCGGGGTGAAAAGCGCTCTGTCCTTCACCCGATGAGATCCCGGCCTTCGCCGGGATGACGGGGTTGCATTCATTTCTTCATGAACTTCTCGAAGCCGGGCGGGAGACCCGGGGGGAGGCCGCCGCCGCTCGGCAGGCCGGGCAGGCCCCCTGCCCCGCCGGCGCCGCCGGGACCGCCCATGCCGCCTAACCCGCCCATGCCGCCCCCGCCGAACAGGGCGCCGAGCTTGCCCAGCCCGCCCATCTTGCGGATCTTCTTCATGGCGTTTGCCATTTCCTGGTGCATCTTGAGCAGCCGGTTGACGTCCTGCACCGTGGTGCCGGAGCCCTTGGCGACGCGGATCTTGCGCTTGGCGTTGAGCAGTTCGGGCTTCGAGCGCTCCTTGGGCGTCATCGATCCGATCATCGCGTCCATCCGCACGAGAATGCGGTTGTCGACGCCGCTCTGGTCCATCGCGTTCTGGACCTTCTTCATCCCCGGCAGCATCGACGCGAGGCCGGTGAGGCCGCCCATGCGCTGCATCTGGGCGAGCTGGGAGCGCAGGTCGTTGAGGTCGAACTGGCCCTTGGCCATCTTCTTCGCGAGGGCCTCGGCCTCCTCGACCTTGATCGTCTCCTGCGCCCGCTCGACGAGGCTGACGACGTCGCCCATACCGAGGATGCGGCCGGCGACGCGGCTCGGGTGGAAGGGCTCGAGCGCGTCGATCCCCTCGCCGACGCCGGCGAACTTGATCGGCTTGCCTGTGACCGCGCGCATCGACAGCGCCGCGCCGCCGCGGGCATCGCCGTCGAGGCGGGTAAGGACGACGCCGGAAAGTTCGACCTGCTCGGAAAAGTTGCGCGCGACGTTGACGGCGTCCTGGCCGGTCAGCGCATCGACGACGAGCAATATCTCGTCCGGCGCGGAGACGTCGGCGACGGCCTTCATCTCGTCCATCAGCTGCTGGTCGACGTGGAGGCGGCCGGCGGTGTCGAGGAGGAGGACGTCGAAGCCCTGAAGCTTCGCCGACTGCATGGCGCGCCGGGCGATCTCGACCGGCTGCTGGCCCGGCACGATCGGCAGGGTCGCGACCTTGGCCTGCTCGCCGAGCACGCGCAATTGCTCCTGCGCGGCCGGGCGGGCGACGTCGAGCGACGCCATCAGCACCTTCTTGCGCTCCTTCTCGGAGAGTCGGCGCGCGATCTTCGCGGTGGTGGTGGTCTTGCCGGAGCCCTGGAGGCCGACCATCATCACGACGGCGGGCGGGGTCACTTCGATGTTGAGATCGGAGGCGTCGGCGCCGAGCATCTCGACCAAAGCGTCGTGGACGATCTTGACGACCTGCTGGCCGGGCGTGACCGATTTCAGCACCTGCTGGCCGACCGCCTGCTCGGTCACCTTGTCGACGAACTGGCGGACGACGGGGAGCGCGACGTCGGCTTCGAGGAGGGCGATGCGGACCTCGCGCATCGCGGCGCGGACCTCGGCCTCGTTGAGCGCGCCGCGGCCGCGCAGACGGTCGAAGACCCCGCTCAGGCGATCGCTAAGGCTCTCGAACATGGTTCACTCCTCGTCTCGACGTTCAAACGCAAATGCGCCGGCGGGCGAAACTCGCCGGCCAGCGTGCGCCGAAACGCATCGGTCACCCCTAAGGGATGGGGCGGCGCATAGCCGTAGCGGGACATAAAGGCAAGTGCGGCGCCCCTGCGGTCGAGGCCGCGATGCCCGAACGGCTCCATGCGTACCCACAGGAGAGCAGAGTCACCGGCGCGCGTCGACTGGCCCCCCCGCGCTCACCTTATCGCGAAGGGTTCCCGCTCGGCAACGAACGCGCGTGACTCGCGCGCGGGGAGGCACTAGCGGGACGGGCGGGGGATTGAAGGATGAACAACAAGAGCCTCGGCGCCGTCCCGTCCGTGCGCGCCGCGACCGGACCGCGCGAAGCCGTGATTGCGGAGCCGCCGCCCCGCGTCGCGGTGATCGTCCCGTGCTTTCGCGCCGGGGCGACGGTGGCGGGCGTGGTCGCCGCGATCGGCCCGGAGGTGGACCGCATCTACGTCGTCGACGACGGCTGCCCGGAGGCGAGCGGCGCGGCGCTCGAAGGCACGGCCAGCGATCCGCGCCTCGTCGTGCTGCGCAATCCCCGCAATCTCGGCGTCGGCGGGGCGCTGAAGCGCGGCTACAAAGCGGCGTTGGAGGACGGGGCGGAAATCCTCGTCAAGCTCGACGCCGACGGGCAGATGGACCCGGCGCACATCCCGCGCCTCGTCGCGCCGCTCGTCTCGGGCCGCGCCGATTACGCCAAGGGCAATCGCTTCGCGCCGCCGCACCGCATGCCGCCGGGATCCGATCCCAAGGCCGCCGCGACGATGCCGCCGCTGCGGCGGCTGGGGAACAACATCCTCTCCTTCTTCCACAAGGGGGTCACCGGCTACTGGAACATCGTCGATCCGGCCAACGGCTATACGGCGATCCACCGCCGCGCGGTCGAGAGCATCGACCTCGAAGCGGTGGCCGACTGCTATTTCTTCGAGACCGATCTCCTCTTCCAGCTCAACCTGGTCGACGCGGTCGTGACCGACGTGCCGCTCCCGGCGCGCTATGCGGGCGAAGTGAGCAGCCTCGGCATCCGCAAGGTGCTGCTGCGCTTCCCCGGCCTGTCGTTGAAGCGGTTCGTGAAGCGGATCTGGACCAAATATTTCCTCCAGGATTTCAACGTCGCCTCGTTCGAAATGCTGGTCGGCCTGCCGCTGATCGTCCTCGGCGGGGCCTTCGGCGTCTACAAATGGTGGGTCGCGGTGGAGACGGGGGTGGCGGCCAGCGCGGGATCGGTGATGTTCGCGGCGCTGCCGATCATCATCGGCTTCCAGCTGCTGCTCTCGGCGGTCAGCTACGACATTTCGCGCACGCCGAGCGCGCCGATCTCGCGCCGCGGCGAGGGCTGATGGCGAGCGGCCGGGCGCGCCTAGGCCCGTTCGCGGGCTCCCTCCCCGCCCCTTCCTTCCTCGCCGCCTTCCTGGTCGCGCTGGCGGTGCATGCCGCCTTCGTGCTCCTCGCCGGCGTGTCGCACGGCGGCGATACGGTGAGCTATTCCGAGGGCGCCGACCAACTGCTCGCCACCGGCTTCGACTATCGGGCCGTGATCGGCGCCACCGTCACCGACTATCCGCCGCTTCTCTACCTGCTGTTCGGGACTCTGGTCGCCGCGTTGAAGCTGCTGTTCGGGAGCGGTTGGGGCAGCGCGCTGATCGTCCTCAACGTCGCGGCGGCGGCGGCGACGGCGGGCTGGCTGACGCGGCTCGCCTGGCGGGCGAGCGGCAGCGCCGCGGCCGCCTGGGCGGCGCTCGCCTTGTTCCTCGCCGCCTTCGACATCGTGCGCTGGACGGCGTTCCTGCTGTCCGACACGACCTTCCTTTTCGTCGCCTTCGCGGTCTTCGGCCTCTCGGCGCAGCGGATCCTCGCCGGCAGGGGCCGGTGGTGGCCGGTCGCGGCGCTCGCCCTCGCCGCGGCCTTCTACCGCCCGACCGGCATCGTCCTCCTCCCCTGCGTCGCCTGGGCCTGGTTGCTCGCCCGCACCGCCCCGGGGCGGCTGCGCAAGGCCGCCGCCGCCGGCGCGGTCGCGGCGGCCGTCGCCGGCACCCTCCTGTTCGCGGCGCTGATGCAGCGGCCCGGCCTGTGGCCGGTGGCGCAGCTCGCCGATACGGTCGAAGGAACGGCGCGGCTCTACGCGATCGGCGAGGTCGTCTCGGCCCGGCCCGATACGTACCGCGCGCCGCCGGTCTCGCTGCTCGACTATGCCGCCGTCTCGGCCGACCGCTTCCTCCATTTCTTCGCGGTGACGGCGGGGGACTTCAGCCTCGCGCACAGCCTGGTGAACCTGGTCTTCTTCCTCCCCGCTTACGCTCTGGCGGCGTGGTTCCTGTTCGCGCTGGCGACGGGGCGGGACGGGCTGGAGCAGCGCGGGCGCGACGTGTTCCTCGCGGCCCTCGCCTTTCTGGCCGCCACGGCGGCCTTTCACGGCCTGCTCCAGGTCGATTTCGACTGGCGCTACCGGCTGCCGGTGCTGCCCCACCTCGTCCTGCTCGCCGCCGGCGGCGTCGCCGCGCTGGCGCGGAGGACGGCGCGGGGATGAGCGCTTCCTATCTCTTCGGCGTGGATCTGGAGGACGTGCGGCCGCAGGCGCCCGGCGGCGCGGCTTACGCGCCCCGCGTCGCCCACAACGTCGCGCGCTATCTCGATTTCCTGCGCCGGCACGATGCGCGCGGCACCTTCTTCGTGGTCGGCGAGGTGGCGCGGGCGGAGCCCGACCTCATCCGGCGCATCGCCGGCGAGGGGCATGAGATCGCCTGCCACTCGGACCGGCACGTCCCGCTCGACCGGCAGGACCCCGCCGCCTTCCGCGACGACGTCAGCCGGAACGTCGAGGCGCTGCTTGATGCCGGGGCGACGCGGGTCGACGGCTACCGCGCGCCATGCTTCTCGCTCACCGAGGCGACGCGATGGGCCTGGCCGGTGCTCGCCGAGCTCGGCTTCACCTGGTCGAGCTCGGTGCTGCCGGCGCGCAGCCCGCTCTACGGCTGGCCCGGCTTCGGCGAGGCGCCCCGGCTCGTCGACGGCGTGCTCGAGCTGCCGATGACCTTGCTGCCGTGGCGACTCCTGCCGGTGCCGATGGGCGGCGGCATCTATCTCCGGACGCTGCCGACGGCGCTGCTGCGGCGCGCGCTCGCGGCGCGGCGGGACGCCGGCGAGGCCGTGCTCGGCTACGTCCACCCGTACGACATCGACGCCGAGCAGGAGCGCTTCGCCCATCCCGGCTTCGCCCGCTGGAGCCCGTACAACTGGCTGATGTACGCCAACCGGGCGGCGATGATGGACCGGCTGGACATGGTGGCGGCGCTCGGCTTCGCGATCGTGCCCTATGGCGGCTATGCGCGGGCCGTACGCGGCAGCGGCGGGGACACGGGCGGCTGACGCCCGCATCCCCGCCCCCGCGTCAGGCGAAGACCTCTTCGCCCACGCCCTTGGGATCCGGGCCGTACTGATTGGGACCGCTGGTGCCCGGCAGGACCATGAAGACGAGCAAGGCGATGGCGCAGAGCAAGGCGACCATGCCGAGCGTTGCGGCAAGGGCGAGGCTGCCGGCGAGCAGCAGCACCACCGACAGCGCATAAGGCACGATGCCGAGAAGCATCCACCAGCCGGTGCGATTGGTGTCGTGGAGGCGGCGAATGCCGACGGCGAGGCTGGGGACGAACGTGCCGACGATCAGCAGCGCCGAGAGCGGCCCGTACGGTCCGACCATGCCGGTGAGACCGAGCGCCTGCTCGATGAACGAGATCACGAACGTCGCGATCACGATGAGAAGCACGTACATCCAATATTCCTTGCGGCGCGACCGGCCCGAAAACTCGGCGTAGCGCTTCAGCGGCATCAGCATCCATTCCATCGTGATTTCCCCCTGTTTCCGTGCCGCGCGAGACGCCCGGCGGCGCGGAGATTTCCGCACTTCGGCGGGCGGATCAAGCGCAAAGCGGAAGGGTTGCCGGGGCCGGCTGCCGCGGCGGCGTGGGGAACGCCGAATTAACCGTTGCGCGGATAGGATTTGCGCCGGTTCCACCAGCCCGAAGGCCGATGAAAGCGTACGTCAAACCGATCCTGATCGCGCTCTACCTGGCGAGCGGCGGCGCGGCCGTCGCCGAGCGCGCGGGTGCGCTCGGGCCGACGCCGGGGCTGCTCCTCTATGCTGGCCTGTTCGCCCTGCTGGCGCTCGCGCTGCTGGCGACCGCCTGGATCCGCCCTGCGGCGGTGCGGCTCGTCCACGGCCTCGTCCTCGCCGTCGCCGCCGGCTTCCTCGGCGCCTATGCCGCGGTGAGCGGCGACTTCCTCCATTACGACGCCTTCCTGACGATGGTCGGCTCGACCGATTCCTCGGCCGACGCGCTCGTCCAGCACTGGCGGCCGATCGCCGGCGGCATCGCGCCGGCCATTTTGCTGTTCGCCGCCATCGCCTGGCCGCCGCCCCGGCCCGCCCGCCTGCCCCAGCCCCTGCTGATCGGCGCGGCGCCGCTCGCCGTGGCGCTGCTTGCCGGAATCTTCTACCTGCGCGGCGGCGACGGCGGGCGCGGCCTCCCCGCCCCGTTCCCGCCGCTGGCCTATGCCGCCCTTTCCGCCTGGGAGCGCGCCGCCGACGATGTCGGGCCGCGAAAGGCCGTATCCATGCGTCCCGCTGCGCTTGATCAGCGCCGTGATATTGTGCTCATCGTCGACGAAAGCGTCGCCGGCCACTATCTCGACATCAACCATCCGGGCGGCGCGCGCTCCGGCCTCGCCGATCCGCCGCCGGGAATTTCCATTTACAATTATGGGCTTGCCGCCTCGATTACCCACTGCAGCCTCGGCACGAACCAGACCCTGCGCTACGGCGGCACGCGTGAGGACTATCGCCGGATCAATGCGGTGATGCCCTCCATCTGGGACTATGCCCGAAAGGCCGGCTACCACACCGCCCGCATCGACGCCCAGCTCAACGGCGGTGCCCGGGGCAGCGCGACGATGGCGGGCGAGCTCGACGGCATCGGCACCCTGCACCAGCCGGGCGACACGCCGGTGCGGGATCGCGACATGGCGGCGGCGGACCGGATCGCCGAGCTCACCCGCAACGGCCGCGCCGATTTCGTGATCGTCACCAAGGTCGGCGCGCATTTCCCGGTCCACGACAAATATCCCGACGCCTTCATGCGCTACCACCCGGCGCTGCCGCGCGGCCGCTTCCTGGACATCTCCGACACCGGCAGCCGCGCCGGCTTCGGCGGCAGCCCGCAGGAGTGGCGCCAGTACCGCAATGCCTATCGCAACACGCTCGAATGGAATGTCGGCGCCTTCTTCGACCGCCTGTTCGCCAAAGCCGATCTCGACGCGGCGATCATCCTCTACACCGCGGACCACGGCCAGGACCTGCACGAGGACGGCCGCCCCGGTTTCACCACCCATTGCACCCCCGCCCCGCAGCCCTCGGAAGGCGCGGTGCCGCTGGTGGTGATCGACCCGAGCAGCGGTATCGGCTGGGTGCGCAACCTCGCCGCCAACCGCAACCGCGCCAGCCACTACAATATCTTCCCCACCCTCCTCGCGCTGATGGGCTACAAGGAGGGCGACGTGGCGCCGGTCTACGGCCGCTCGCTCCTCCAGAAGACGCAGGACGATCTCACCTTCAATGCCCGCTTCCACGCCCGGCTCGGCAAGGAGCCGGTGTGGGTCCCGATCGATCCCGCCCGCCTTCCCTCGCCCGATCCCGCCGCCGACGCGGCGCGCTGATCGGGTCCGCCAAGGCTTGCATCCGCGGCCGTCCTGGGCTTGGGCGGCGGCACGACCGAGGCGACGAGGATTGAATGCTGGCACGAAGGTTTTTGTGGGTGGTGGCGGGGCTGGTCGTGCTGGTGCTGATCGGCGCCATCGCGTTCCGCCTGTTCGCCACCGATTTCATGCGCTGGACGATGGTCCCCGCCGCCCCCTTCGAAGCCGGCCCGCCGCCAGTCGAAAAGGCCTATGCCGGGCCCGAAATGTGGATCGCGCGGCCCGACATTGCGGACAATCCCTCCGCCTGGCGCCCGGCGGGCACCGCGGAGAGCGAGGCGCCGCGCGCGTCGGTCTTTTTCATCCACCCCACTTCCTATCTCGAAAAGGCGCACTGGAACGCCCCGCTCGACCATGAAGAGTCTCAGTGGCGCGCGCGCCTGTTCGTGCGCAGCCAGGCGAGCGCCTTCAACCATGTCGGCGAGATCTGGGCACCCAAATACCGCCAGGCGACGTTCGGCGCCTTCCTGACCGACAAGGCGGACGCCCAGCGCGCGCTCGACTTCGCTTATGCCGACGTCGCAGCCGCCTTCGACGCATTTATCGAGCAGGCGCCGCAGGACCGCCCGATCATCCTCGCCGCTCACAGCCAGGGCAGCCTCCACCTCACCCGGCTGCTCGAGGAGAAGGTCGCCGGGACGCCGCTCGCCAGGCGGATCGCCGCCGCCTACGTCGTCGGCTGGCCGATCTCGACGACCGCGGATCTCCCCGATCTGGGCCTTCCCGCCTGCGAAACGGCGGAACAGGCCGGCTGTATCCTGAGCTGGCAGAGCTTCGGCGAGCCGGCCGATCCCAAGATGGTGACGGACGCCTATGACGCATCGGTCGCGGACAACGGCCAGACCCGGGCCGGATCCCCGATGCTGTGCGTCAACCCGGTCACCGGCACGATCGACGGCGAGGCAGCGGCCGAGGCCAATCTCGGCACGCTCGTCCCCAACAAGGAGCTCACCGAAGGGACGCTGCGGACGCCGGGGGTACCGGCCCGCTGCGACGTGCGCGGCTTCCTGCTGATCGGCAAGGACGCGCCGGACCTCGGGCCCTACGTGCTGCCGGGCAACAACTACCACGTCTACGATTACGCCCTCTTCTGGGCGAACATCCGCGCCGACGCCGAGCGGCGCCTCGCCGCCTTCGAGGCGCGATGATCACGGAGAAGAGCGCCGACTTTCGCGATGCGCTGCCGGAAGGCGGGCGGCTGGCCGGTCTCGACGTCGGCACGAAGACGATCGGCGTTGCGCTCTGCGATGCGCAATGGACCTTCGCCAGCCCGGCCGAGCTGATCCGCCGCGGCAAGTTCACCGCCGATCTGGAGCGGCTCCGGGCGCTGGTCGCGGCGCAGAAGGTGGTGGGGCTGGTGGTGGGCCTCCCGCTCAACCTCGACGGCAGCGAATCGCCTCGCAGCCAGTCGACCCGCGCCTTCGCCCGCAACCTCGCCCCGCTCGGCCTGCCGGTCCTGCTCTGGGACGAGCGCTGGTCTACGCAGGCGGTGACGCGGGCGCTGATCGAAGCCGACACCACCCGCGCCCGCCGCGCCGAGCTGGTCGACAAGATGGCCGCCGCCTACATCCTCCAGGGCGCGATCGACGCTCTGACCATGGCCTGAGCCCTCGTGGGGGCGGCGGGGGCCTGGAAGGGATGGGCGAAGCGGCTGGTGCCGCTCCTGATCTTCTCGCTGGGCTTCATGCAGCCCACGACCAAGGTGATCGGCCACCTGATCAGCGCGACCGACATCGTCTTCCTGCCGCTCGCCGCCTGCTGGGGCCTCGCCATCCTCACCGGCCAAATCCGGCTGCGCTGGCACCCCGCCTGGGGCCTCCTCCTCTTCTATTTCGCCGCGCAGGCCGTCTCCATCCCCGGCGCGGAGGACCCGCGCGCGGGCCTGATGAAGCTCGTCACCCAAGTCTACCTGCTCAGCCTGCCGGTCGTCCTCTTCACGCTGATCGAGGACGCAGCTGACCTGAAGCGCGCCTTCCGCGCCTGGCTCGCCGCGACGGCCGCGATCGGCATCATCGCGGTCGCGAGCCTCGCCCTGTTCGTCGCGGATCCCGCGAGCCCCCTCCTCTCCCACGTAAACTACCGCTTCGGCACGCTGCCGCCGGGCGACTATCCGAGGCTGCGCCTCAGCTTCACCAACGCCAACATGCTGTGCAACTATCTCTCCGTGTCGCTGATGGTGCTGCTGGCGTCGTGGCGGCTCAGATGGGTCTCCCGCGCCGCCTTCGCCTGCCTGCTCGGCGCGGTGGCGGTGAGTGGAGCCTTCACCGTCTCGCCGGGCCTCGGCGGCATCGCGCTGGTCGCGGGCCTGTGGCTGTGGCTGGTGCTGCGGGGCGAGCGCCCTGCCCTCGCCCGCCTCGCCCTCGCCGGCGGGAGCACGGCGGCAATCCTGTTCGTCCTCGCCATGTCGGTGACGCCGATCCTCCACCCGACCGCGCCTTTCCTGATACGGGTGCCGGGCCTCGACCTCGTCCTCGCCCCCTCGGGACGGCTGATGATCTGGATTGAGGCGGTGAAAAATTTCCTAGCCGATCCCCTGCTCGGCCGCGGCCTTGATGCCGAGTCGGTCCGCGTCCGCTTCATCGATCCCGGCGGCGCCCCCCAATTGCTCACCGACGCCCACAACACCTACCTCAACCTCGCCGCGCAGTGCGGCATCGCCGCTCTGGCGGCGGCGGTGCTGATCACCTGGTACGTCCTGCGCGGCACGGCGGCGGCGCGGCGGGCGCGGGGCCTGGAGGCGGCGGCGCTGGCGCTCGGCCTCGGCTTCCTCGGCGGCTTCGCCTATCAGGGGCTGGGCGGCTCGTTCGAGGACAGCCGCCATCTGTGGGTCGCCTTCGGCCTGTTCCTCGCCGCGCGCCGCTTGAGCGCACCGGGCAGCGCCGGTAGAGCGGCCTCATGTCCGCCGCCTTCCCCCACCGCCACCTCCTCTCCATCGACCCGCTCTCCGCCGACGACATCCGCCTGATCCTCGACGAGGCGGAAGGCTGGGCGCGGTTCAACCGCGGGCGGCGCAAGCAGGACGACCGGCTGAAGGGGCTGACCCAGATCAACGCCTTCTTCGAAAGCTCGACCCGCACCCTCTTCTCCTTCGAGATCGCCGGCAAGCGGCTCGGCGCGCTCGTCGCCAATTTCCACGTCGACTCCTCCAGCGTCCGCAAGGGCGAGAGCCTGACCGACACCGCCCTCACCCTCGACGCCATGCAGGCCGACGTCATGGTCGTCCGCCACGCCGAGAACGGCGCGGCGCGGCAGGTTGCGGACGTGGTGGGCTGCGCAGTGGTGAACGGCGGCGACGGCACCAACGAGCATCCCACCCAGGCTCTGCTCGACGCGCTCACCATCCGCCGCCGCAAGGGCCGGATCGAAGGCCTCAGGATCGCGATCTGCGGCGACATACGCCACAGCCGGGTGGCGGGATCGAACATGCTCTCGCTGCCCAGGCTCGGCGCCGAGCTGCGGGTGATCGCGCCGCCCTCGCTGCTGCCGGACGAGACCAGGGGAATCGCCACCTTCACCGACATGGACGAAGGCATCGAGGGCGCCGACGTGGTGATGATGCTGCGTATCCAGCGCGAGCGGATGGAGGCGGCGCTGGAGGGCACGCTCGGCGACTTCCACGCCCTCTACGGCCTCACCCGCGATCGCCTCGCCCGCGCCGCGCCCGACGCGCTGGTGATGCAC
>JBKBVA010000299.1:0-3051 GCA_046289665.1 Allosphingosinicella sp. | reverse complement strand
GGCGCCATCGTCGGCCGGATCCAGGCGCGCCTCCAGCCGCTGCCGCCGGGCGCCGGCACCTGGACTCAGCGCCTCGCCTCTGCGCCGCTCTCGGGTGGCATCCGCTATAACGGACCGGCCGGCGTTCTGAGTTCTCTGATCGGCATGGCCGGGCACCAGCTCAACGGACCGGTCGGCATCGGCGCCGACTTCACCGGCCGCCTCGACAATCCGCAGCTCCGAGGGGTCATCCGCTCGACGAACCTCAACTACATCAACGAGCAATATGGCACGCACATCACCAATCTGGCGATCGACGGCAATTTCAACGGGTCGCAGCTGGACATCGTCCGGCTGACCGGCCGCGCCGGCGAAGGCACGATCCAGGCCGAAGGCGAGATCGGCCTATCGAGCGCGGCCGGCTATCCCGTCAGGATCGACGTCCAACTCGCCAATGCGCGGCTCGCGCGCAGTGACGACATCACGGCGACCGCCACCGGCACCCTGCAGATCCGCAACAGCGCCGCCGAGCCCGCGATGATCCGCGGCCGGCTGGAGCTTGGAGAGACCCGCTACCAGATCGTCACCCAAGGCGCGGCGCGGGTGCCTCAACTGGCCGGCGTTCGCCGTCGCGGCGAGCCGTTGCCCGCCCCGGGCCAGGCGGTGGCGCGCAGGGACACGGTGCCGAGCATCTGGAACCTCGACCTTCGTCTGGTCTCGGACAACCAGCTCTACGTCACCGGGATGGGCCTCGATTCGGAGTGGGCGGCGAACCTGCGAGTCACCGGCCGGACCAACGCGCCCCAGCTCACCGGCCGGGTCGACCTTGTGCGCGGCGTCCTCGGACTCGCCGGGCGCCGCTTCATCCTCGACCAGCAGAGCCATATCGACTTCGTCGAGACCGGCAGCGCACGAATCAATCCCCAGCTCGACATCCGCGCCGCCGCGGACATCGACGATGTGGAGGTGCAGGTCCTTATCGGCGGCAACGCCACCAATCCGCGGATCGAGTTCGCCTCGAACCCGGGCCTTCCGCAGGACGAGATCGTCAGCCGCATCCTGTTCGGAAGCTCGGTGACCGAAATCTCGGCGATTCAGGCGATCCAACTTGCGGCGTCATTGAATTCGCTTCGCGGCGGCAGCGGCGGCCTCAACCCGCTGGGTGAGCTCCAGCAGGCGACGGGGATCGACCGGATCCGGATCCTCGGGGAGGACGACACGGTCGGCCGCGGAACCGCCATCGCCGCCGGCTTCTACCTCAGCGACGACATCTACATCGAGATCATCACCGACGCCGAAGGCTTCACCGCGACCCAGATCGAGATCGCGCTGTCGCGCTCGCTGAGCCTGCTCTCGCAGTTCGGGACGATGAGCGGTACCAACGTCAACCTGCGCTATTCGCGCGATTATTGAGGCGCGGGCGGACGATGATGCAACCGCGAGGGCGCTTCGACAGTTCTGGCCAAGAGGCGTCCGCCTCAGGGGCCGGTCCGGAGTAGGAATCCTTCATTGCAAGCAGTCAATCGAGCGCCCCTGGCGACGGCGGATGTGGAGCCGACGGTCACGCACCAGCGCGGCGCTTATGCGGTCATCACCGACGGCGAGGGCCGGGTCCTGGTGGTGAAGGCGTCTAATGGCCGCTGCTACCTCCCGGGCGGACGGATCGAGCCGGGCGAGAACGCACGCCAGGCTCTTATTCGTGAGATCGCCGAGGAATGCGCCTGGTCGGCCGACGTGGGCGTCCCACTGCGCCGATGCAGCCAGCCGATCTTCGGCGGCCGGATCGCGCTCGACGCCGGCTACTGGCAGGCGTCGCTCACGGCGCCCATTGGCAAGGCGGCGGAGCATGAGCTGCTGTGGCTGGATCCTGCGGACGCCAAGGCGCGCCTTCACCGCGAGGCAGACCGGAATGCTCTGAGCGCGCTGACCCCGATTCAGTCGCGCTGACCGGCGCCGTCGGCCGCCTCACATATTGGTCTGATCGGGCGGCACGCCTTCTGGCAATTGCGCCGCACAGGTCGGATCCTGGCGTAGTACGGCTTCCGCTCCGAGGCCGTAGCAAGTCATCGAAATCGATCCCATCGAGTAGCCGCGGAGCAGCGTTTCGGCTGGACTGCCTTCGGCAGCGGCCAGGCCGGCGAGGTAGAGCAGCGGGATGAAATGGTCCGGCGTCGGCACGGCGATGTCATAATCCGGATGCTCGGTCAGCGTGAGGATATCGACCGGCGCGGTGGCAAGCTGATCGACGACCGCATCGTCGAAGCGCTCGGCCCAGTCGAACGCGGCGTCAGGCTGGTCCCACTGCACGCGTCGCAGGTTGTGGACGACGTTGCCGCTGCCGAGGATCATCACGCCGCGCTCGCGGAGCGGCGCCAGGCTGGCGGCGAGATCGAGATGATAATCGAGCGGACGTAGAGCGTTGATCGAAAGCTGCACCACCGGCACATCGGCGTCCGGATAAATATGGGCAAGGACCGACCAGGTGCCGTGGTCGAGGCCCCATTGGTCCATGTCGAGGCCGACCCAACGCGGCTTGGCGACCTCGACGACCTCCTTGGCGATATCGGGGGCCCCGGGCGCGGCATAGTCGAACTCGGCCAGCTCCCGCGGGAAGCCGTAGAAATCGTGGATCGTCCGCGGCCGCGGCATCGCCGTCACTGCGGTCGCTCCGAAAAACCAGTGGGCGGAGATCACCAGCAGGGCCTTGGGCCGCGGCAGCTGCCGCCCGAGCGCCCGCCACGCCTCGGTGAAGCCGTTGCGTTCGAGCGTGTTCATCGGGCTTCCATGCCCCACGAACTGAGCGGGCATCCTGTCCATCCCGGCCTCCGGCAATTGCGTCACGAGCGCAACGATCGCCGACCGCGAGGGTGCCGTGATTATCTGCGATGAGGGGAGATGGTGCCCAGGGGCGGAATCGAACCACCGACACCGTGATTTTCAGTCACGTGCTCTACCAACTGAGCTACCTGGGCAAGCCGGGACGGCAGGCGTTCCAGCAAAGCCGGGGTTATAGAGGAGCAGCGCGGCCATTGTCCAGCGGCACCTTGAGCAAAATGCCCGGGCGCCCGCAGG
>JBKBVA010000298.1:0-3074 GCA_046289665.1 Allosphingosinicella sp. | reverse complement strand
TCCCCTGATCGCCGCGCCGGCCGCGCCGGCGTCCCGCTATTCGGCGGGAACCGCGGCGGGCGCCGCGCCGCGCCCCGACAGCCGGCGCAGCAGCTTCGGGATCGGCCCGTTGCGCTCCATCCATTCGGCATAGTCGCGATAGGCGGGATCGGCCATCAGATGCCGTTCCTCGGTGCGCGCCCGCCAGTAATAGACGCCGGCCACCGCCGCCATGATCGCCGAATTGCGGATCGCGTCGGTGACGTCGCCGCTGGTCGCGAGGAAGGGCAGGGTGGCGATCCACCAGAACAGGTTCTTCGACACATAGGCCGGGTGCTTGGTCCAGGCATAGGGCCCGTGGGTCAGGATGCCGCGGTGGGTGAGGTTGGAAAAGCGGATGCCGAAGGCCACCGTCGCCCAGGCGTAGACCGCGGTCAGCATCACCAGCAGCGCGGCGACGATCGTCATCAGCAGGGGCTCGCCGGCCAGCCAGTGCGCCCAGCCATTCTCGCCGATCGTGCCCGGATGGTAATCGAGCGGGCCGCCCGCGTTCATCAGGATGAAGGGCGGGTAGCAGATCAAAGCCGCCGTCCAGCCCGCCGCATAGGGATTGGCCGAGCGGATATGGGCGTCGAGCGGCTTCATCGTCAGCGCATAGCCGACCGTCGCGAAGGTCACGTCGACCATGAACATCACCGCGATCAGCCAGCGGGTCAGGCTGACGAGGTCGGCGCCGATCTCGTCCAGCCCGGGGGTGATGGCGACGAACCAGTTGCCCGGCACGATCGCGATCATGAAGGCGAGGAAGAAGGCCTTGACCGCCCAGGCCCGGAAATAATCGTAGAGGATCTCGCGGTCGACGCCGTCCGACTTTCCGATCACCAGCCGCCCGAAATGCCAGGCGCCGTCGCGTGCCTCCTTCAGCCGGCGGTCGAGCCAGATGACGTAGGGAATCGAGAGGACGAGCAGGGGCCCGGCCGCCATGGCGAGGATCCGCATCGCGAACAGATAATGGCCTTCCCAATACCAGCGCGCGACGCAGTAGAGGAAGGCGATCGCCGCCCAGGTCGTCCACAGGCCGGCGAGCTTCACCAGGCTGAAGTCGAGCGATTCGGACAGCGGGCGCGGCGGCGAATCCCAGTCGATGCCGGTCGACGGGTTGCGGTGCACCTTGTCGATCAGCAGCGACCACAGCAGCATCGGCGCGCCGCAGGCGATCACCGCGCACATCGCCGCATTGGGGCCGGAAAATTCGAACGTGCGGGCGATCAGCACCCAGGCGAGCAGGCCGGCGAGGCCCGCCATGCCGACGCCGGTGCTTACCGCGGAGCGCGGCCTCGGATCGGCGTCCCGGCGCAGCGCGTGCGCGATGTTCGTCTCGGCGTTCATGCAAGGTCCGCGAATAGAGCGGATTGGTAAGCAGAGCGTGAACGACGCCGCCGCCTCGCCCGGGCGTCCCGGAACGGGGCACTTTGCCCCTCGATGGTGGAAACGCCGGCCGGCGGCGTAACCCTCTCTTAAGCCTCTGTGGCGTTATGGTTTGTTCGCGCAAGTCGTGGTTTTCTGCGCATTGGGGATCGGGAATGGCTGGGGAGGCTATGCTGCCGAAAGAGTGTCACGAGGAGACGCTGTTCTCGCTCTCCGGCGACGCGCCCAACCCGCCGGAGCGGCGCCGTGCGCCGCGGCACCTCTCGATCCTGCGCGTCGGCGTGCTCGTCGGGCCCGAGGGGCGCGAGCTCTGCCTGATCCGCAACATTTCCGGCGGCGGCCTGATGGCCCACGTCTATTCGCGCCGCGCCAACGGAGACGCGGTGTCGGTGGAGCTCAAGACCAACCAGCAGATCCCCGGCGAAGTCGTGTGGGTCGAAGGCGCGAATGTCGGCATCCGCTTCAACGAGCCGATCGACGTCGCCGAAATGCTCTCCAACCAGTCGAGCCTCGACAATGGCTGGCGCCCGCGCCTGCCGCGCATCGAGGTCGACCGCCTCGCCACCGTGCGCTGCGGCGCGCGGATCTACGGCGTCAACACGCGCGACATCTCGCAGGGCGGGGTCAAGGTCGAGACCGACGAGCCGCTGGAGGCGGGCGCCGAGGTCGTGCTGACGCTGGACAGGTTCCGTCCCCTCCACGGCGTCGTGCGCTGGGCGGAAGAGGATCTCGCCGGCATCGCCTTCAACCAGGTGGTGCCGTTTCGCGAGCTGATGGGCTGGCTGCGCGGCGACGCGTCCTGAGCGCGGGCGGCCGGCGTCCGAAAGGCTGGAGCGGGTAGCGGGAATCGAACCCGCATCACAAGCTTGGAAGGCTAGTGCTCTACCATTGAGCTATACCCGCTTGCTCCCTACCCGAGCGCGTGGTGGACAGGGCTGGATTCGAACCAGCGTAGGGCGAAGCCCGGCAGATTTACAGTCTGCTGCCTTTAACCACTCGGCCACCTGTCCAGAGGCGCTCAAGGTAGGGAGGGCGGCTCAATGGCGAAAGGGGCGGCGGCTGTCAACGTGTGCGCGGCCGCTTCCGCCGCGCGCTTGCCAGCGGCGCCCTCCGGCGGCATGGGGGCGGCATGCGCCGCAAAGCCCGCCAGGCCTCCAAGCCCGAGAACCGCCCTCGCTTCTGGGGCCGCCACGCCGTCGCCGCCGCGCTCGACAATCCCGAGCGCAACGTCGTGCGCATCTGGGCGACCCGCGAGGCGGCCGAATTCCTGGCGGTGCCGAAGGAGGTGCCGCTGACCTTCGCCGACGTCGCCGATCTCGGCCGCATGGTGCCGCGCGACGCGCCGCACCAGGGCGTGGTCGCCGAGGTCGAGCGGCTCGACGACATCCTGCTCGCGGACCTGCTCGACCGCGCCGAGGACCACCGGCCGCTGCTCGTCCTCGATCAGGTCACCGATCCGCACAATGTCGGCGCGATCCTGCGCTCGGCCGCCGCCTTCGACGCCCTCGCCATCGTCACGCAGGACCGGCACGCCCCGCCCGAATCCGGCGCGCTCGCCAAGGCGGCGAGCGGGGCGCTGGAGACGGTGCCGTGGGTCAGGGTGGTGAACCTCGCCCGGGCGCTGGACGAGATCGCCGCCGCCGGCTTCTGGCGGATCGGCCTCACCG
>JBKBVA010000297.1:0-3114 GCA_046289665.1 Allosphingosinicella sp. | reverse complement strand
CCTCCTCCCTCCCCCTCCCCCCCGTGCCGCCTGTCGCTGGCGAGGTGCTCGGCACCCGTGGAGCCACGCGCGCGGCGCCTCCCACCGCTCGTCCCGCCTCGCGCACGGCGCGCATCGGGGCGGCGGCGGAGGCGGAACCCGCACGCGCGCCGCTCCATTGACCGCGGGAAATCCCCTCCA
Organism: Allosphingosinicella sp.; assembly: GCA_046289665.1. Taxonomy (GTDB): domain Bacteria; phylum Pseudomonadota; class Alphaproteobacteria; order Sphingomonadales; family Sphingomonadaceae; genus Allosphingosinicella. Next base: position 2,934 of record JBKBVA010000297.1, on the reverse strand, counting down.
CCCGCTCGAGGAGCCGCCTGATGCAGGTCCAGCAGATGATCGCCGCCCACCCCGATGTGCAGGGGAACACGAACGAGGCGCTGCTGCGCTGCATCGCGGAATGCTACAGCTGCGCCCAGGCCTGCATCGCCGAGGAGGGGGTGGAGAAGATGCGCCAGTGCATCCGCCTCGACCTCGACTGCGCCGACATCTGCGCCGCCGCCGGCGCCATCGCCAGCCGCCGCACCGGCTCCAACGAGCAGACCATCGTCGCCGTCCTCGACGCCTGCGAGACCGCCTGCCGCCTCTGCGCCGAGGAATGCGAGCGCCACGCCGGCGCGCACGACCATTGCCGGCTCTGCGCCGAAGCCTGCCGCCGCTGCGAGCGCGCCTGCCGCGAGGCGGTGGTCTCCATCGAAGCGCCCGTCTGACCCGCCGGCCCCCGCGCCGCGCCCCCGAATTGCGCCTTCCCCGCCTCTCCCTTATCCTCCCGCCGGTTCAGGAGGAGGATGAAACATGCCCCGCTATCTGGTCGAACGCACCTTTCCCGACGGGCTCGAAATCCCGGTGAACGCCGACGGCGCCGAGGCGCTGGGCGGCGTCGTCGGCCGCAATGCGGAGGAAGGGGTGAGCTGGGTCCATTCCTACGTCACGCCCGACAAGAGGAAGACCTTTTGCATCTACGACGCGCCCACGCCGGAGGCGATCCGCACGGCCGCCGAGAAGAACGGCGTTCCGGTCGACGCGATCCACGAAGTGCGGGTGCTCGACCCCTATTTCTACCACTGAGCGGCAAACGTCAGTCCCGCCCCGCCCGCCACGCCGCGACGCCGGCGAAGACGAGCATGGCGGCGCCGAGCGCCAGCACCGCCCAGCCCCATTGCGGCCGCACCGCGTCGACCGCCCGGTCGGCGATCGCGCGCAGCAGGTCGCCGCGCAGCCCGTCGCCGAGCCCCTCGCGCATTTCCTCGAGCCGGGCGCGGGCGCGGATGAAGGTGCCGATCATCACGCCGAGCGCGGCGAGGCCGATCCAGGCGACGTGCCGCGTGCGCTGCGTCGCCGCGAGCGCCGCCGCCCCCAGCGCCAGCGCGATCAGCACCAAGGCGGCGCCGCGGCTGTTCTCGAAATAGGTGACGCTGCCGAAGAAGGGCACGGTGAACAAGGGCAGGAACACGCCGAGCAGGATCAGCACGGCGCCGATCATCGCGATTGTCCGGCTCTCGCTCATTTCCATCCTCTCCCGCGGCTCCGCGCGCAGCTAGACCGCGCCGCGCCGCCGGGGCAAGCGCCCGAATTCCTTTCTCTCCCGGCGAGGCAACGGAAAGGGCGCTCCGCCCGTTCCCGCGGAGAGACGAGACATGACGAGAAGGAGGATGAATTGACCGTTCGCACCGCCAGCGCCCGCTACGAAGGTCTCGGCCGGGAGGGGCGCGGCCGCGTCTCGACCCAGTCGGGAATCCTCTCGGACCAGCCCTACGATTTCGGCACCCGCTTCGGCGAGGAGCCCGGCACCAACCCGGAGGAACTGATCGCCGCCGCCCACGCCGCCTGCTTCACCATGGCCCTCTCCTTCGCGCTGGCGAAGGAGGGCTTCTCCGACGGCACGCTCGAGACGACGGCGAAGGTGACGCTCGAAAAGGACGGCGACGGCTTCAAGGTCGGCCGCTCCGATCTCACCCTCGACGCAAGAGTCGCCGGCATCGATCCGGACCGCTTCGCCGAGATCGCCCGGGGCGCCAAGGCCGGCTGCCCGATCTCGAAGCTCCTGAACGCCGAGATCGGCCTCGAGCACCGCCTCTCCGGCTGATCAGGCGGCGGCGCGCTCCAGGAACTTCCTCTCGCGCGCGACGAAGCCGGCGAAGCTCGGCCGCGCGAGGATCGCGTCGACATAAGCGGTGGCGCGCGGCCAGCGCGCCAGGTCGAGCCCCATATGGCCGAAATTGGCGAACGGGCTCGCCACCGCGATGTCGGCCAGCGTCAGCCGGTCCTCGACGAGGAAGCCGCTCTCGGGAACCCGCGTTTCCAGATAGTCGAGGATCGGCGGCAGTTCCTCCGCCTCAGCCTTGTCGGCGACCGCCGTGTCGCCGGGGCGGCCGAGGAAGCGCGGCGCGACGACGCGGTTGAAGAACATCTTGGAGCCGCAGCCCATCAGGATGGTGTCGGCGAACTCGTCGTACCAGATCGTCCGCGCCCGCGCCCGCGGCTCGGCCGGGATCAGCGCCGGCTCGGGGAATTTGGCCTCGAGATAGTGGACGATCGCGCTCGAATCGCAGATCGCGAAATCGCCGTCGCGAAAGCCGGGTATCTTCCTGAACGGGCTCGCCTCGAGGAATTCGGGATCGTCGGAGCCGAGGCCGAGCGGCTTGTGCTCCACCTCCACGCCCTTCTCGGCGGCGAATGCGAGCACCTTGCGCACGAACGGCGACATGGACGAACCGTAGACGATCATCGCGGCTTCCCCACTTTGAGTTTTGTTTTGATACTTATACCGTCTGCTCGCAGCGTCGTCACGTGTTTTTTCAGCGGCCGAAGCGGAGGCCGAGCCAGAGCGTCCGTGGTGTCCCGCGCTCCACGACGCCCGCGCCGCCGATGCCGGCAACGACGCGGGCGTCGGTGAGGTTCTCCGCCCGCGCCTCGAGCGCGATGCCCTTTGCCAGCGGCCAGGCGGCGGCGGCGTCGAAGGTGAGCGCGTCCGGGATCCGCACGGCGTTGGTGTCGTCCTCGAACTGGCTGCCGATATAGCGGGCAGTGAGGGACGCGCGGCGCGCCCCGCCGCCGTCCCAGGCGAGGGTGGTCGAGAGGCTGTGGCGCGGGGTCTGCGCCGGGCGGAGGCCGTCGAGGCCCAGCGCCGCGCCGCCCGCCTCGACCTCGGCATCGACCAGCGACCAGCCGCCGGAGAGCGTGAACGCGCCGAGCTCCGCCCGCGCCGAGAGTTCGATTCCGCGCGCGTCGATC
>JBKBVA010000296.1:0-3162 GCA_046289665.1 Allosphingosinicella sp. | reverse complement strand
GCACGCTCTCCGAACTCGCCGCCCGCTACGCCGACGCCCCGCCCAAGGGCGAGATCGTCATCGTCGTCGGCCCGCCGGGAGAAGCGGAGCCGGCAGGTGAGGAGGCGATCGACGCGGCGCTGCGCGAGGCGCTGACCCGGCTCTCCCCGTCGCGCGCGGCGGCGGAGGTGGCGGAAAGCCTCGGCCTCCCCCGCCGCGCCGTTTACGAACGGGCGCAGCGGCTGAAATGACGCGGCAGCGCGCCGAGCGCGGCGGGCGCCGGGCCGAGGCACTCGCGGCGCTGTGGCTGCAGCTCAAGGGCTGGTCGATCCTCGGCCGGCGGGTGCGCACGCCGGTCGGCGAGATCGACCTCGTCGCCCGGCGCGGCAGGACGCTCGCCTTCGTCGAGGTCAAGGCGCGGGCGACGCGGCAGGAGGCGGAACATGCGCTCGACGACTGGCGGCTGCGCCGCGTCGCCGCCGCCGCTGAAGCGCTCGCCCACCGCTATTCCCGCCCCGGCGACACCATCCGCATCGACGCCGTCTTCATCGTACCCCGCCGCCTGCCCCTCCACATACCCCACGTCTGGCACGGGTGACAGCGGCGCGCGGCGCGGCTAAGCGCCTCGCCATGAGCCTCACCGTAGCCGTCCAGATGGACCCGATGGAGCGGATCGCCATCAAGGGCGATTCGACCTTCGCGATCATGCTTTCCGCCCAGGAACGCGGCCACCGCCTCTTCCACTACACGCCGGACGCGCTGAGCTGGATCGACGGCCGGCTGTGGGCCGGAGCCCATCCGGTGACGGTGCAGCGGGTCGAGGGCGATCATTTCCGCTTCGGCGACTTCACGCCGATCGATCTTGGGCGGGACGCCGACGTGGTGCTGATGCGCCAGGACCCGCCCTTCGACCTCGGCTACATCACCGCCACCCACCTGCTCGAGCGGATCCGGGACGAGACGCTGGTCGTCAACGACCCCGCCTCGGTGCGCGACGCGCCCGAGAAATTGTGGGTGCTCGATTTCGCCAGGTTCATGCCGCCGACCGCGGTCACCCGCTCGCTCGGCGTCGCCCGCAAGTTCCTGGAGGAGCACGGCGAGATCGTGGTGAAGCCGCTGCACGGCTTCGCCGGCGGATCGGTGTTCCGCGTCGGCCGCGACGGCGCCAACCTCTCGGCACTGCTCGAAATGTTCAACGCCGCCTATCGCGAGCCGCACATGCTGCAGGCGTTCCTTCCGTCGGTGGCGGAAGGCGACAAGAGGATCGTGCTGGTAGACGGCAAGGTTGCCGGCGCGATCAACCGCCTGCCGGGGAAGGGCGAAATCCGCTCCAACCTCGCCGCCGGCGGCAGCGCCCAGCCGGCGGAGCTCAGCGCCCGCGACCGCGAAATCTGCGAGGCGCTCGGCCCCGAGCTGGCGCGGCGCGGCCTCCTCTTCGTCGGCATCGACGTGATCGGCGGGCATCTGACCGAGATCAACGTCACCTCCCCCACCGGCATCGTCGCCATCGACCGCTTCAACGGCACCGACACGCCCGCGCTGATCTGGGACGCGATCGAAGCGAAGCTGCGCTGACATGGGCGACTGGGTCATCACCCTGATCGACGAGACCGGCTATGTCGGCGTCTTCTTCCTGATGCTGGCCGAGACGATCTTCCCGCCGATCCCGTCCGAAGTGATCATGCCGGTCGCCGGCATTCGCGCCGCCAACGGGCCGATGAACCTCGGCGGCGTCATCGCCGCGGGCACGGCGGGCGCGATGTTCGGCAACTTCTTCTGGTACCTCCTCGCCCGCGTCATCGGCCTCCGGCGCTTCAAGCCGTTCATCGAGCGCTACGGCCGCTGGCTGACGATGGACTGGCCGGACATCGAGAAAGCGGAGAGGCTGTTCGGCCGCTTCGGCGGCCTCATCGTCTTCTTCGGCCGGATGATGCCGACGATCCGCTCGCTCATCTCCGTCCCGGCGGGGCTGCTCAACATGCGGCTCAAGAGCTTCCTCATCTGGTCGACGATCGGCACGGCCGGCTGGAGCTCCGCCCTCGCGCTGGCCGGCTATTGGCTGGGACAGAACTTCACCGACATCGAGAAGGTGATCGGCCCGCTCTCCTCGGCGGTGATCGCGGTGATCGTCGTCGCCTACGCCTGGCGCCAGCTCACCTGGCGCAAGCGCCACCCGAAAGACTGAGCTCAGGCCCGCGGATGGGCGTTGCGGTAGACGTCCATCAGGTGCGTGGCGTCCACCGCGGTGTAGATTTGCGTGGAGGAGAGGCTGGCGTGGCCGAGCAGCTCCTGCAGCGACCGCAGGTCCGCGCCGCGGCCGAGCAAATGGGTGGCGAAGCTGTGGCGCAGCGCATGGGGCGTCGTCCGATCGGACAGGCCGAGCCGCACCCGCGCCCGCCGCACCGCGCGGCGCACCATCTCCGGGTTGAGCGGGCCGCCGCGGGCGCCGCGGAACAGGACATGGTCCTTCTCCACCGGCCAGGGGGACAGCGCCAGATAGCGCTCGATCGCCTCGCGCACCGGGGCGAGCAGCGGCACGACCCGCGTCTTGGCGCGCTTGCCGGTGACGAGGAGGGTATCGCCGAACGGCAGCGCCTGCCCCGTCAGCCCCAGCGCCTCGGCGATGCGCAGGCCCGAGCCGTAGAGGAGAAGCAGCACCGCATAGTCGCGCGCCGCGATCCACGGTTCCGATGCGTCCTCCCCGGCATCCTCGGCGAGCGCCATGACTTCGTCGGGCGCGATCGGGCGGGGCACGCTGCGCGGCTTCTTCGGCCCCTTGAGCCGCGGCACCTGCGCCTCGCGACCCGCATCGGCGGCGGCGAAGGCGAGGAAGCCACGCACCGCGGAGAGCTCGCGCGCCGCCGAGGCGCCGCCCAATCCGTCGGCGCGGCGGCGGGTGAGGAAGGCGCGCAGGTCCGAGGGGCGCAGCGCCGACAGCGCGTCCGCATCGACGGCGCCGCCGAGATGGCCGGAGAGGAACTGGATCAGCCGGTGCGCGGTCGCCCCATAGGCGCGCACGGTGTGCGGCGAGCGACGCCGGTCGCGGGCGAGATGGTCCTGCCAACGCTGCGCCAGCGCCGCCGCGGGATGATGCGCTAGGGGATCAGCCACCGGCCCATGCAGCGGGTCAGCACGCGGCCGAGGAAGACGAGCAATTCGGAGCCGTGGCGGGTCTCGAAGCCC
>JBKBVA010000295.1:0-3175 GCA_046289665.1 Allosphingosinicella sp. | reverse complement strand
CGCTCGACGAGGTCGCCCGGAATGGTGTTGACGTCGATCGCCTGCGAGCCCGGAACGCCCGGCACGTGGCGGCGCCCGTCGACGAGGACGAGCGTGCGGTCGGTGCCGAGGTTGCGCAGGTTGAGGAGGTTGAGGCCGGTGAAGCCGATGCCGGCGCCGCTGCCGCTATTGTCGGCGGAGGTCGAGGAGCCGATCAGCGCCGGATAGCCGGTGAGGAAATCGGTGAGGTTGGTCGTGCCCGACGCCTGCAGCACCTCGGAATCGAGGGAGACGACCGGGTTCGGCGCCTGGAAGTCCGGACGGCGGATGCGCGAGCCGGTGACGACGATCGCTTCCTCTTCCTGATTCTGCGTGAGGTCCGGCTGGACGGTGGATTCGGGCAGGTTGTCGTCCTGCTCGCCCGGCGCCGCGGTCTGCGCGGCGAGCGGGGCCGCGAGGACGGCGAAGGAGGCGGTAAGGGCCAGTCGGGAAAGGGGGCGAACACGCATTCTGTTGAACTCCGGTATTTTTTCTTCATCCACGGGGTTTCGCACCCCGAGTCACGGGTACGGCGGCGGGGGCCTCCCGCTGCCGCGAATTTCTGCAAACGGTCTTGTTGGATCGACGAACGGCCGGACGGCGTCGACGAAAGGCAAAGGGCGCAGGTCGAAGGGCGGCGGGCGCGAAGGTCCGCCGCCGGCCGTCACGGCCGCCTCTTCAAGGGATCAGTAGCGGTAATGCTCCGGCTTGAACGGGCCTTCCACCGGCACGCCGATATAGGCGGCCTGCTTCTCGGTCAGCTTCGACAGCTTGACGCCGAGCTTGTCGAGGTGGAGCGCGGCGACCTTCTCGTCGAGATGCTTGGGAAGGACGTAGACCTCGTTCTTGTACGCGTCGGTGTTGGTCCACAGCTCGATCTGCGCCAGCACCTGGTTGGTGAAGGACGAGGACATGACGAAGCTCGGGTGGCCGGTGGCGCAGCCGAGGTTCACCAGCCGGCCCTTGGCCAGCACGATGATCTTCTTGCCGTCCGGGAACTCGACCTCGTCGACCTGCGGCTTGATCTCGGTCCACTTCATGTTGTTCAGGCCGGCGATCTGGATCTCGCTGTCGAAGTGGCCGATGTTGCACACGATCGCCATGTTCTTCATCGCCCGCATGTGATCGAGCGTGATGACGTCGGCATTGCCGGTGGCGGTGACGAAGATGTCGGCGCGGGTCGCGGCCTCTTCCATCGTCACGACCTCGAAGCCCTCCATCGCCGCCTGCAGCGCGCAGATCGGGTCGACTTCGGTGACGAGGACGCGTGCGCCGCCGTTGCGGAGCGACTGGGCAGAGCCCTTGCCGACGTCGCCGAAGCCGGCGACCACGGCGACCTTGCCGGCGAGCATCACGTCGGTGGCGCGGCGGATCGCGTCGACGAGGCTCTCCTTGCAGCCGTAGAGGTTGTCGAACTTCGATTTGGTGACCGAATCGTTGACGTTGATCGCCGGGAAGGGAAGCTTGCCCTTCTTGGCGAGCTCGTAGAGCCGGTGGACGCCGGTGGTGGTCTCTTCGCTGACGCCCTTGATCGTCTCGACCGTCCTGGTGAGGTAGCCCGGACGCTCCTTGAGGAAGCGGGTCAGCGTCGCGACGAAGATCTCCTCTTCCTCATTCTCCGGGGTGAGCAGCGCCTCGCCCGCCTCGACCCGCGCGCCCCACAAAGCGAACATGGTGGCGTCGCCGCCGTCGTCGAGGATCATGTTGCAGGTCTGGTCCTGGCCCCAGTCGAAGATGCGGACGACATAGTCCCAATATTCCTCGAGCGTCTCGCCCTTGACGGCGAAGACGGGGACGCCGGTCGCGGCGATCGCGGCGGCGGCATGGTCCTGGGTGGAGAAGATGTTGCACGAGGCCCAGCGCACGTCGGCGCCCAGCGCCGTCAGCGTCTCGATCAGCACCGCGGTCTGGATCGTCATGTGGAGCGAGCCGACGATGCGCGCGCCCTTCAGCGGCTGCGACGCGCCGAACTCCTCGCGCAGCGCCATCAGGCCCGGCATTTCGGTCTCGGCGATCTCGATCTCCTTGCGGCCGAAGCCGGCGAGGCTGATGTCGCGGATCACATAATCGTGCTGTTCGGTCTGGGGCTGGGTGGCCACGGACGGTCTCCTGTTTGAAAAATAGAAAGACCGCCGTCTGATGGGGCGGTCTCGTGCCGGCGATGTAGGCGCAAGGACGCGCAAATGCAAATATAAAGATATCTTTATATGTGGCTCCGACCTAGGCCGTGCCGAAGTCCGCCGTCAGCAGCCGCGGGTCGATGCCGGCGCTGCGGAACGCGCTCGCCCAGCGCGAACCCACGTCGCATTCGTAGAGCAGGGCCTCGCTCGCCGGCGTCGCGAACCAGCCGTTGCCGCACAATTCCTGCTCGAGCTGCCCCGCCCCCCAGCCGGCATAGCCCAGGGCCGCGACCCAGCGCTTCGGCCCGGTGCCCTCGGCGATGGCGCGCAGGATGTCGAGCGTCGCCGAGAGCGTCCAGCGCGTGCCGACCTTGACGCTCTCCTCCCCCTCCCAGTCGGGCGAGTGGAGCAGGAAGCCGCGCTGCGGCTCGGCCGGGCCGCCGACGTGGATCGGCACGTCCGGCGCGACGCCGGGATCGATGCCGAGCTGGCCGAGCAGTCCGTGAAAGCCGATCCGCGGCACGATCCGCCCCAGCCCGATGCCGAGCGCGCCGTTCTCGTCATGGACGCACATCGCGATCACCGCTTTTTCGAAGCGCGGATCGCCGATGCCGGGCATGGCGAGGAGGAGCTGGCCGGCGAGCGAGGCGGTCTGGTTCATCGCGCCCAGCTATAGGCGGCGGCGCGGAGCGCTGCTAGGGCGCGGCGCGATGGAACCCGTCAATCGAAAGGAACAGGCGATGAGCATCAGTGTCGGCGACCGCATCCACCAGGCGACGCTCGTCAAGGCGAGCGCGGACGGCCCCCAGCCGGTGGACAGCGAGGAATTCTTCCGCGGCCGCCGGGTCGCGCTCTTCTCCGTCCCCGGCGCCTTCACCCCGACCTGTCACAAGAACCACATGCCCGGCTATGTCGAGAAGGCCGAGGCGTTCAAGGCCAAGGGCGTCGATGCCATCTATGTGACCTCGACCAATGACGTGTTCGTGCTCGATGCCTGGCAGAAGGCCTCCGGCGCAGTCGGCAAGGTCGGCATTCTC
>JBKBVA010000294.1:0-3194 GCA_046289665.1 Allosphingosinicella sp. | reverse complement strand
GCGTCATCCTCATCCACCGCCACGGCCGCCTCGCCCCCTGCGCCCGCCTCGCCTTCGCCGCCGTCGCCAGCGAGGAGCATCGCGCGGCGCTGGACGCCTGCGCCTGGCTCGCCGAGGCACTGCGCACGCGCGCCCCCTTCTGGCGGAAGGACGTCGGCGCCGACGGGACGGCCCGGTGGCGGTGAGCTCTTAATCCCTCTCCCTTTACGGGAGAGGGAGGGGCACGGGGGGGGGGGAAGGGGGGGGGGGGGGGGGGGGGGGGCGAGGGGGGGGAAATCTCCTCCTCCCCCCCCCCCTTGAGGGGAGGGGGGGGTCCCCTCCCGGCACAGCCGGGCGGGAGGGTGAGGGATCGGCCCGGGTCGGGCACGCTCTCATCCCCTCACCCCGCTCGCCTTCGGCGAGTCGACCCTCTCCCGAAATGGGAGAGGGTAAGAACCGGGGATCACCCGAACGGGGTCACGCGCTGGAAGGTGGCGCCTTTCAGCTCCGGCAGCGCCTTGAGCTGCGGCTCCACCTTGTCGAGGTCGCCGACCACCACGATCGTCGCCTTGTCGAGCGGCAGCTGCTGGCGGGCGATCGCCTGCATGTCGGCCGGCTGCACCGCCAGCACGCCGGGCACGTAGCGCTCCAGCCAGTCGGCCGGGAGGCCGTGGAAGTCGCGGTTGGCGATCGAGTTGATGAGGCCGCCGGGGCTGGCATTCTGCAGGACGAAGATGCCGGCGAGATAGGTGCGCATGCCCGACGCTTCCTCCGCCGTCGGCGGCTCGGTCTGCAGGCGGCGGATCTCGCCCAGCACTTCCTTCAGCGCCGGCCCCGTCACCTCGGTGGTGACGTCGGCGTTGAAGGTCCAGCGCGCCTCGCCCGGATTCCAGCCGACGCCGGAAAAGGGCGAATAGGTATAGCCCTTCTGCTCGCGGATGTTGGTGGTGATGCGCGAGTTGAAGGCGCCGCCGAGCAGCGCATTGGTGACGCGGAAGCGCAGATCGTCGGGCGCGCCGGCCACCGGGGCGGGGAAGGCGATGCGGATCGTCGATTGCGGCGCGTCCGGCCGGTCGACGAGCAGCAGCTTCGGCCCGGCCTGCGGCTGCGGCGGCAGCGACAGCCGCTCCGGCCCCGCCGCCCACTCGCCGAACGCCTGCTCGATCGCGGCCTTCACCGCCGCCGTGTCGAACTGTCCCGCGACGTAGAGGCGCGAGCGCTTCGCCCCGAACTCGTTGGCGTGGAAGCGCCGCACGTCGTCGAGCGTATAGGCCTTCACCTGCGCCTCGGTCGGGAAGATCCGGCCATAGGGATGGTCGGGGCCGTAATAGGCCGCGGCGAGCGCCGCATCGGCGGTCGGCTGCGGCTGCGACTTGGCAACGGCGAGGTTGCGCAGCAGGTTCTCGCGGACCCGCTCCAGCTCGCTCGCCGGGAAGGTCGGCCGCAGCGCGACGTCCGAGACCAGCCGGATCGCTTCGGGCGCGAATTCGGAAAGCACGCCGAGGCCGACGAAGGTCTCGTGCGCGCCGACGCCGGTGCCGAGCCCGCCGCCCATCGCGGCCGCCGCTTCGGCGATCTCGCTGCCCGAGCGGCCGCCGGCGCCTTCCTTCAGCATCTGGCCGGTGAGGTCGGCGAGCCAGACGTCGTCCCCCTCGTTGAGGTTGCCGGCATAGGTGCGCAGGCTGATCGTCGCCTTGGGGACGTTGCCGTAGGGGATCAGCGTCACCTGCATCCCATTCGCCAGCGTATAGCTTTCGGACGCCGGCACGGTGAACGGCTTGGGCGTGCCCGCGGCCGGCATCTGCTTCGGAAAGTCCTGCGCGAGGCCCGCGGCGGGCGACAGGGTCAGGGCCGCGGCGGCGGCGAAGGCGATGAGACGGCGGATCATTTCGAAGCTCCCGTCGTGGGCGCGGCCTTGGGGGCCGGCTCGACCACCAGGATCGAGCGGTTGGTGGGCCGCAGATATTCCTGCGCGGTGGCGAGGATCAGCTCGGGCGTGACCCGGTTGAAGCCCGCCTCCAGCGTGTTCACCCAATTGGGATCGTCCTCCCACAAGGCGCCGACGGCGAGCAGGTCGACGAGGCCGAAGCGGGTCGCCGGATCGGCGAGGTTGTAGAGCTGCGAGCGGAGCTTGGTCCGCGCCGTCGCCAATTCCTGCGCGCTGACCTTGTTGGTCCTGACGTCCTCGATCACGCTGTTGAGCGCGGCGGTGATCTCCTCGCGCGACTTGGCGGGATCGTGGATGAAGGCGACCGTCCACAGCATCGGCCCGTTATAGTTGAACTGGTTGCCCAGCCCGATGTTGATGCCGCCCTGGACGCCGCCGGCGATGCCGGTCTCGCGCACCAGTTTGTCGTAGAGCCGGCTGTCCTGGCCCTGGACCAGGATCTGGTCGAGAAGGCCCATCGCATACCATTCGGGCGTGCCGCGCGCGGGTACGTGCCAAGCCGCGGTGAAGGCGGGGCGGGGCGCCAGCGGATCGGGCTTCACCTTGAACTTCTCGGCCGTCTGGCGCGGCTCGGAAATGTCGGGCAGCACCACCGGCTCGCCGCGCGGGATGGAGCCGAAATAGCGCTCCACCATCTGCCGGGTGCGGTCGTAGTCGATGTCGCCGGCGACGACGAGCACGGCATTGTTGGGCCGGTAGAAATTGTTGAAGAATTCGGTCGCGTCCTCGACGGTCGCGGCCTGCAGGTCGCCCAGCTCGCCGTAGAAATTGTGGGCGTTGTACCAATTCTCATTGGCGAGCTGCGGCATGTCGAGCCACGGCCAGCCGCCATAAGGCTGATTGAGGACGTTGACCTTGACCTCGTTGGCGACGACGCCCTGCTGGTTTTCCAGCACTTCCTGGTTGATGACGGGCCGCGCCATCCGGTCGGCCTCGAGCCACAGCACCTGCTCGAGCGCGTTCGACGGCACCACCTCGTAATAATTGGTGAAGTCGAAGCGGGTCGAGCCGTTCAAGGCGCCGCCGGCATTGGTGATCGATCCGATGAACTGGCCCTTGGGCGCATGCTCGGATCCCTGGAACATCAGATGTTCGAACAGGTGCGCGAAGCCGGTGCGGTTCCTCGGTTCGATTCGGAAGCCGATGCCGTAATAGACCCCGACGGTGGCCGTCGGCACCGCCGGATCGCGCGACATCACGACCTTGAGGCCGTTGGGCAGCGGGAAGTAGCGGGTCTCGATCTGGAGGCCGGCGGGCGCGGCGGGTG
>JBKBVA010000293.1:0-3213 GCA_046289665.1 Allosphingosinicella sp. | reverse complement strand
GGATCAAGTCCGGCATGACGGGGTGAGGAGCATTTCATGCGTTTGAACGGAAAGACCGCCATCGTCACCGGCGCGGCGTCCGGCATCGGCAAGGCCGCCGCCGCTCTGTTCCGCCCGAACGCCCCCACCCTCCCGTCATCCCGGCGAAAGCCGGGATCTCGTCGGGTGAATAACACAGCGCCTTTACCGGCCTGAGATCCCGGCCTTCGCCGGGATGACGATGGAGAGACACGCATGAGACTTGAAGGTAAAACCGCCATCGTCACCGGCGCCGCGTCCGGCATCGGCAAGGCCGCCGCCGCTCTGTTCCGCGCGGAGGGCGCCACCGTCCTCGCCGCCGACGTCGCCGCGGGGGACGGCGTGATCGGCGCCGACGCCGGCAGCGAAAACGACGTGCGAGAGCTCGTCGACCGGGCGGTGCGCGATCATGGCGGGCTCGACATCTTCTTCGCCAATGCCGGCGTCTCGGGCGGCCTCGCCTCGATATTCGAGCAGACGCCGGAGGACTGGCAGGAGATATTGCGCGTGAACCTGATCGGCCCGTTCCTCGCCATCAAGCACGCCGCCCCGGCGATGAAGGCGCGCGGCGGCGGCTCGATCGTCTGCACCGCCAGCGTCGCCGGCCTGCGCGCCGGCGCCGGCGGCCCGGCTTATTCGGCGTCCAAGGCGGGCGTGATCCAGCTCGTCCGCGTCGCCGCCACCCAGCTGTGCGGCGCGAACATCCGCGTCAACGCCATCTGCCCCGGCCTGATCGAGACCGGCATGACGAAGGGCGTCTACGACATGGCCCGCGCCGCGGGGAAGGAGGAACGCATCGGCCAGCTCAACCCGCTGAGGCGCGGCGGCGTCCCCGAGGAGATCGCGAAGGCCGCCTTGTTCCTCGCCTCGGACGATTCCTCCTACGTCAACGGCGAGGCCCTGGTCGTCGACGGCGGCCTCTCCGCCTCCCACCCCTTCCACCGCCAGGACTACGGCCGCACCAGCTTCTAGCCCGCAGGCGGGGGAAGACCCACGCCCTCCTCTCCCGTCATCGCGAGGCGCGGAGCGCCGCGGCAATCGCGGGCGGAAAATGGCGCTGCCGCCCTTCAGCGGGCGAGATTGCTTCGCTGCCGCTCGCGATGACGGCACAGGAGACGTTCTCTCCAATACGGTACAAACACCTCTTTCCTACATCACCGCTTTGTGCTGTACCTACAGCATGGAACAGAACCAGAACTCGCTCCGCCCCGAAGCGTCGACCGATGAGCGCGCTTCACCGTTCCTGCTCGCCGGCCGCGCCGCGCCGGACGACCCGCGCGCCTTCGAGCCGGTGCCGCTTCGCTACCGCACCGACGGCTGGACGCCCGAACGGCAGCGCGCCTTTCTCGAGGCGCTGGCGGACACCGGCGTGATCCGCGACGCGGCGGCCCGCGTCGGCATCACCGAGCAGAGCGTCGCCCGGCTTCGGCGACGCCCCGAAGCGCGTGCATTCGACATCGGCTGCCGCGCGGCCCAGCGCATGGGCGTGCGAAACCGGATCGTCGAGACCGCCTTCCGCCGTGCCGTCGAGGGAACGGTGAAGGGCCATTATTATCATGGCGAGCTGAAGTCCGAGGAGCGGGTCTACGACAACCGGCTGCTCACCTATCTCGTCGGCAAATTCGGCCACCTGGCGGAGCCCGACCCACAAAGCCTCGAGGCGGAGCGGAACTGGCCCGCCTGGCTCGACGATCTGGAGCGGGAAGAGCCAATCCACAGCTTCGAGCAGGAGCCCGGGGAGATTCTCTGCACCCGCTATCCCTTCTGGGAAGAGGATGGCACGTGCTGGACCGACTTTCCTCCCCCCGACGGCTTCGAAGGCCGGGAGGAGGGCAGCTGGGGGCGCTCGGATTATCGCCGCACCTTGAGCGAGGCGGAGTGGGCCGTCGTCGAGGCGGGCGACGCGCACACGGAGGCGCGCCGGCTTGCCCGCGCCCGGGCCGAGCGGGACGCCTGTTTCGGCTTTTCCGGCAACAGGGATTTTTCTTTCAAGGAAGCCGAACCTTCCGAACCTTCCGAGCCTTTCGCCGACCCCGCGGGGGCCTGCGAACCTTGCCACGGTATCGAGCGCGCGGCGCCCGAACCGTCCGGGCCCTTCCCGCTCAATTCCGCGTCCGAAGATGGGCGAACGACCTCCGCCGCCTTCGGCGAGCCGCAGGCGGCTCGCTCACCCCCGAAGGAGAGGAACGGCGATCCTCCGCGCCCGCCGCATCGCCCTCTCCGCCGCCTCGCGGCGGTCGAACGCGCGCTCGCCGCGGCGGCCGATGCGCGCGCGCCGGTTGACGTTAACGTAAGGCAGCGCCTATCGCGTCCCCGAACCAGTCACCAAGGGGAGAGCCCATGACCAGCCCGATCACCACCAAGCGCCACGGCGACATCCTCATCGTCACCTCGAACAATCCGCCGGTCAACGCGCTCGGCCACGCGGTGCGCGCCGGCCTCGTCGCCGCGATGGAGGAAGCGGACGGGGATGAAGCGGTGAAGGCGGTGGTGATCATCGGCCAGGGCCAGACCTTCTTCGCCGGCGCCGACATTTCCGAATTCGGCACGCCCAAGGCGTTCGAGGCGCCGATGCTCCCGCAGGTGGTCGACCGGATCGAGGCGTGCACCAAGCCTGTCGTCGCCGCCATCCACGGCACCGCCTTCGGCGGCGGCCTCGAAGTGGCGCTCGCCTCGCACTACCGGGTCGCCCTCCCCTCGGCGAAGCTCGGCGTGCCCGAAGTGAAGCTCGGCCTGCTGCCCGGCGCCGGCGGCACCCAGCGGCTGCCGCGCGCGGCCGGGGTCGGCAAGGCGCTTGAAATGGCCGCAACCGGCAATCCGGTGTCGGCGAAGGAAGCCTATGAATGCGGCCTCGTCGACCGGCTGATCGAGGGCGACCTCGAGCAGCATGCCGTCGCCTTCGCCGACGAGGTGAAGAACGTGCGGCCGATCCCGAAGACCAGCGAGAAGGACGAGAAGCTCGCCGAGGCGCGGGACAATCCCGGCATCTTCGACGAATTCCGCAAGGACAATGCCCGCAAGTTCCGCGGCTTCGACGCCCCCGAATCGAACATCAAGGCGATCGAGATTGCGGTCGGCAAGCCGTATCAGGAAGGCGTCCAGGAAGAGCGCCGCCTGTTCATGGAGCTGATGAGCGGCACCCAGGCGCGCGCCCAGCAATATTTCTTCTTCGCCGAGCGCAAGGCCTCCAAGATC
>JBKBVA010000292.1:0-3213 GCA_046289665.1 Allosphingosinicella sp. | reverse complement strand
CAGCCGGCTCGCCGCCTCCGCCCCGTTCGCCAAGGCCGTCCTCGAGGACGGCCGCACCGCCGAGACGGCCGCGGAGCGGGACCGGCGCAATCCGCTCGACGACGATCCTCCGAAAGCGCTGGCCGGCGCCGCGGGGCTGCTCCCGGCCTGGCTCCCGCAGAGCGCGGGAGAATCGCCCGCGCCCACCTTCGCCCCGGTACGGCATCGCGCCGCACCCTTCCGGGCGCGAGCCCCTCCCCTCGCCTGATCCGCCGTCGCCCCGCTCGGGCGCCGGTTTCCGCAACCCCAAGGATCGAAAAGCGCGCTGCCGCGCGGCCGCCGCGCTGGAAAGGTGAATGCAATGAAAATGGCCAAGGTCGTGTCCGTAGGCGAGGCTGCGCCGGTGGCGCATCCGGAACTGGACCAGAACGGGCGTCGAAAGAGGATCGAGGATCTTCTGCGGCGCTACCCCGACATCAAGGAGGCGGAGACGCAGGAGGTGGTTCGCTTCCTGGCGACGGGCCCGCATCTCGACGTCGGCCTCATCGCCGGCAACGATTCGCTCGCCGACAAGGTGAAGGCGATCCGAAAGGCGAACCCGTCGCACTTCGGGCTGAAGGCGCGGGAGACGCTGCTCTTCGTCGCCTGCGTCGGGGGCCCTGCCGCCGTCCTGCTCGCCAAATATCTCCTGATGTAACCGCCGGGCCGGGGGCTTTCGGGCTCCCGGCTTCGGAGCGGCGGCGGCTTTTGCCGAGATTGTTCGGAACGTAACGCGGCGCGGGGGTTTCTCCTCTCGCGGGCAAGCCACGGAGAAGGATCATGGCCGACAGGCTGCAGGGCTGCCGCGTCGCCATCCTGGTCGCGGATGGTTTCGAGGAAGTGGAACTCACCAAGCCGCGCCAGGCGCTCGACGATGCGGGCGCCGAAACGTCGATCGTGGCGCCCAAGGACGGCACGGTTCGAAGCTGGCGGTTCACCGATTGGGGAGAGGAATTCCCGGTCGACGTGCCGCTCAGCGACGCCCGGCCCGGGGAGTTCGACGCCCTTCTGCTCCCCGGCGGCGTGATCAGCCCGGACAACCTTCGTATGGATGAGAGCGCGATGGCCTTCGCCAGCGCTTTCTTCGAGGACGACAAGCCGGTCGCCTCCATCTGCCACGGGCCGTGGACGGTGATCGAAACCGGCTTCGCGGACGGGCGGCGGATCGCCTCCTGGCCGTCGCTTCAGACCGATCTGCTCAATGCCGGCGCCGAGTGGGTCGATCAGCCGAGCGTCACCGACGGCAACCTCACCACGAGCCGCAATCCAGACGACATCCCCCGGTTCACCGAGGCGATGATCGATCTGTTCGCCCGGCAGAGGACGCCCGAAGCCGCCTGAGCGGCCGGCGGACGGACCAGCGCATCGATGCCGGACTGCCGGGTCGCCCGGGCGGTCCCGAGGCACCGGACAAGAGAAGAAGAGGCGCCGCGGTCTGGCCGCGGGGCAGGCACAGGAGAAAGCCGATGATCGACCGCGCATTGTTCGTCCGGATCGAGGCGAAGGAAGGAAAGGAGGACGAGGTCGAGGGCTTCCTCAGGAGCGCGCTCGACGACGTCATGGAGGAGGAGGGAACGATCGACTGGTATGCCGTAAAGCTCGGCACGCGCGACTTCGCGATCTTCGACACGTTCGGAAGCGAGAAGGACCGGCTGGCGCACCTCGCCGGGAAGGTCGGCCGGGCGCTGCTCGCCCACACGCCGACTTTGCTGAGCGGCATGCCGAAGATCGAGCATGCCGAGGTGCTGGCCTCCAAGGAAGCGGCGGCGGAGACGCTCTAGCGCGCCGATCCCGAGACCCGCGACAGGGACGGCCGCCGGGTTCGGCCCGCCCGAATGGCCGCCTTCGACGCATTGCGGACACCTTCGCTGCCCGGTAACCTGCCCGGGTACGAGGGGGTGACCGATGCCGGACGCGACAACCACCTCGAGCCAGGGGTTGAGCGACCCTGGCGTCGATGGGCGCTGCTGTTCGCGCCGCTTGTTGCTGCATCGATCGCCGGGGCGTCCTGGCGCGGGACCGGGCCGACGGCCGCGGGTTTGACCGGCCTGCTGATCGTGGTGCTGCTCTACCAGCGCTTCGTCAACGGACGGGCCTGAAAAGCCATCCTTTGGGGGCCGGGGCGGCGCTAAGACAGCTCGGCGTCGGCAAAGCGGGACGAGGGTGCCGTGGCGGATCAGGATCACGCGCATGAGCTTCTCGACCCGGTGGCTCCCCATGTCCGCTTGGCGCCGTCCTAACCGCTGATCCATGTTAGACGCGGAAAGGCTGCGCTGTGATATGGAGGCGCTACGCACCGGGACCCGACCGCCTCCTCCTGCACGGGCGCACGCAGCGCTCTCCTCCTCGCCGGTCCGGAGCGCCAGATGTCCCTTTCCGCACATCCCCTCGCCCCGATGCTGCGCAAGTTCCTGCGCACGTCGCTCCTCGATCAGGAGGACCGGGAAGCGATCCTGAACCTGCCCTACCAGCTGCGCAGCATCCGCCGGGGCAGTTACGTCGTGCGGGACGGCGAAGTCGCGCACCATGCCTGCCTGATCGTCTCGGGCTATGCCTACCGGCACAAGCTGGCGGGCGACGGCGGCCGGCAGATCCTCGCCATCCAGATGAAGGGCGATTTCGTCGACCTCCACAATGCGGTCCTCGGGACCGCCGATCACAACGTCCAGACGCTCACCGACGTGGAGGCCGCGTTCATCCCGGTGCAAGCGGTGCGAGCGCTCGCCTTCAGCCACCCGAGGGTGGGGCTCGCCATGTGGGTGGACACCGCCGTCGACGGCTCCATCCACCGCGAGTGGACCACCAACCTCGGCCGCCGCGACGCGCGCACCCGGCTCGCCCATTTGCTGTGCGAATTCGGCGTCCGGCTCGAGGAGGCGGGGCTGGGAAGCCTGTGCGAATACCAGCTGCCGATGACGCAGGAAGAGCTTGCCGACGCGGTCGGGCTCACCGCCGTCCACGTCAACCGCACGCTCAAGCTCCTCGACCGCGAAGGGCTGACCGCCCGGACGCTGCGCGCCGTCACCATTCACGACTGGGACGCGCTGGCGGCGGCGGGCGATTTCGACCGGCACTATCTGCACCTGGGCGATGCCCGCGAGGCGGCCTAGGGAGGCCTGCTCCCCGCCCTTCGGGCCTTGACGACGGGCTGCCGCTAGCCGGCCTCGGGCATTTCGAGGCGGGGGAAGATGCCGG
>JBKBVA010000291.1:0-3213 GCA_046289665.1 Allosphingosinicella sp. | reverse complement strand
GTGCGCACGCCGTCGCGGTCGCCCAGATGGATGTTGTCGCCCATGCCGATCTCGTCGCCATAATAGAGCACCGGCGTGCCGGGCATGGTGAGCAGCATGGCGTGCATCAGCTCGATGCGGCGGCGGTCGCGCTCCATCAGGGGCGCGAGGCGGCGGCGAATGCCGAGGTTGATGCGGGCGCGCCGGTCCGACGCATAGGTGTTCCAGAGGTAGTCGCGCTCCTTGTCGGTGACCATTTCGAGGGTGAGCTCGTCATGGTTGCGAAGGAAGATCGCCCACTGGCAGTTTTCCGGAATGTCCGGGGTTTGTCGCATGATGTCGGTGATCGGGAAGCGGTCTTCCTGCGCGACCGCCATGTACATGCGCGGCATCAGCGGGAAGTGGAACGCCATGTGGCATTCGTCGCCCGCGCCGCCTTCGCCGGAGCCGCCGAAATATTGCTGCGTGTCCTCCGGCCACATGTTCGCCTCGGCGAGCAGCATGCGATCGGGATAATGGGCGTCGAGATCGGCGCGGATCTTCTTCAGGACGTCGTGGGTCTCAGGGAGGTTCTCGTTCGAGGTGCCCTCGCGCTCGATCAGATAGGGGATCGCGTCGAGGCGCAGGCCGTCTATGCCGGCGTCGAGCCAGAAGTGCATGACCGAGAGCACTTCCTCCAGGACCCGCGGATTGTCGAAATTGAGGTCCGGCTGGTGCGAGTAGAAGCGGTGCCAGTAATAGGCCTGCGCTTCCTCGTCCCAGGTCCAGTTCGATTTTTCGGTGTCGCAGAAGATGATGCGGGTGCCCGCATAGGCCTCGTCATTGTCGGACCAGACGTAGAAATCGCGCTCGGGGCTGCCCGGCGGCGCGCGGCGGGCGGCCTGGAACCAGGGATGCTCGTTCGACGTGTGGTTGATGACGAGCTCGGTGATGACGCGGATGCCGCGGCGGTGGGCCTCGTCGACGAAGCGGCGGACGTCCTCCAGCGTCCCGTAATCGGGGCTGACGCCGCGATATTCCGCGATGTCGTAGCCGTCGTCGCGCCGCGGGCTCGGGTAGAAAGGGAGCAGCCAGATGGCGGTGACGCCGAGGTCCGCGACGTAATCGAGCTTGGCGAGCAGGCCGGCGAAATCGCCGACGCCGTCGTCGTTCGAATCGAAGAAGGACTTGATGTGCAGCTGGTAGACGACCGCGTCCTTGTACCAGAGCGGGTCGCGGTCGAGCCTGTCCTCGCTCATGCGGCGCCTCCCTGCGGCGCGATGCGCCAGATCGCATAGGGCCGGTCGGGATCGAGGCGGATGTGCTGGTGCTTGCCGTGCCAGGCGAAAAGGTGCTCGCCGACCAGGTCCTCGACCTCGACGCGGCCGTCGTCGCCGAGGCCGAACTCCCAGAGCGGCACCTCGATGTCGGCACCCTGCGCATTGTGGGGATCGAGGCTGACCGCGACGAGGATCATTTCCGAGCCGTCGGGCGCGGGCTTGCCGTAATAGAGGATGTTGTCGTTCCCGGCATGGTAGAAGGCGACGCCGAGATGCGTCTGCAGCGCCGGCCAGGCGCGGCGGATGCGGTTCAATTGGGTGATCTCGGCGATGATGTTGCCCGGCGCCTGCCAGTCGCGCGGCTTCACGATATATTTCTCGCTGTCCCAATATTCCTCTTTGCCCGGCACCGGCTCGCTCTCGCACAGCTCGAAGCCCGAATAGACGCCGAACAGCCCCGAGAGGGTGGCGGCGAGGGCGGCGCGGATCAGGAAGCCGGCGCGCCCGCTGGTGTGGAGGAAGGTCGGGTTGATGTCGGGCGTGTTGACGAAGAAGTGGGGGCGGAAGAATTCCTTGGGCGCCTCGCGGGTGAGTTCGGTGAGGTAGTCGGTCAGCTCCCGCTTGCCGTTGCGCCAGGTGAAATAGGTGTAGGACTGGGTGAAGCCGATCTTGGCGAGCCGGTACATCAGCTTGGGCCGGGTGAAGGCTTCGGAGAGGAAGATGGCGTCCGGATGGAGGCGGCGCACGTCGGCGATCATCCACTCCCAGAAGGCCAGCGCCTTGGTGTGGGGATTGTCGACGCGGAAGGTCTTCACCCCCTGCTCGCACCAGAACAGCACCACGTCGCGCAGCGCCAGCCACAGGCCGGGGATCGCCTCGTCCCTGAAGAAATCGACGTTGACGATGTCCTGATATTTCTTCGGCGGGTTCTCGGCATATTTGATCGTGCCGTCGGGCCGCCAGTCGAACCAGCCGGGATGCTCCTTCAGCCAGGGATGGTCGGGCGAGCACTGGATGGCGAAATCGAGCGCGATCTCGAGGCCGTGGTCGTGCGCGGCGGCGACGAGGCGGCGGAAATCCTCGAGCGTGCCGAGCTCCGGGTGGACCGCGTCGTGGCCACCCTCCTCGCTGCCGATCGCATAGGGGCTGCCGGGATCGTCCGGCCCGGCTTCGAGGCTGTTGTTCGGCCCCTTGCGGTGGGTGCGGCCGATCGGGTGGATGGGCGGGAAATAGAGCGTGTCGAAGCCCATCGCCCGCACCGCCGGGAGCCGCGCGATGACGTCGTCGAACGTGCCGTGGCGTGCCGGGTCGTCGGTCTGCGAGCGGGGGAAGAGCTCGTACCAGCTGGAGAAGCGGGCGGCGAGGCGGTCGCTCTCGACGAGGCGCGGCGCCGAGACGATCGAGAAGGGGCGGTCGTCCGCCTCGTCCATCGCCAGCGCCAGCTCGGGATCGAGCAGCAGGGCGGCGGCGCCCTGCGCATCCTCGGCGTCGTCGAGGCGGGAGAGGAAGGCCTCGAGGCGGAGCGCGACATTGCCCTCGGCGCGCTTGCGGGCCCTTTCGATCAGGATGCGGCCTTCCTGATAGTCCACCTTCTGGGCGACCCCGGCGTCGAGCTTCTTGCCGAAGTCGCGGGTGAAGCCGGCGAAGCGGTCGAGCCAGCCTTCGACGACATATTCGTAGCGGCCGATCCGCTCGAGCGGGAAGGAAGCGCGCCAGCGGTCGTTGCCGAGCTCCTCCATCCGCGCCCGCTGCCACTTCTTCTCGTCCAGCGCGCGCCAGCGCAGCTCGGCGGCGAGCTGCTCGTGGCCGTCGCCGAACATGTCGGCCTCGACGGTGACGACGTCGCCGACGACCCGCTTCATCGGGAAGGCGCCGCCGTCCACCTCGGGGCTGACGCTCTCGATGACGAGGCGCGGCCGCGCGGCGGCCTCGCGGGCCGCCTTCGCGCCGGCGGGGCCGGAGCCGGCGATCGGCC
>JBKBVA010000290.1:0-3215 GCA_046289665.1 Allosphingosinicella sp. | reverse complement strand
TTCTTCTCGATCTCCGGCAATCTCGCGACGCAGGTGCCGCAGGCGGTGGGCTGGGCGATGGCGAGCGCGATCAAGGGCGACAGCCGGATCGCCGCCGCCTGGATCGGCGACGGATCGACCGCCGAGGGCGACTTCCATGCCGCCTGCACGTTCGCCGGTGTGTATCGTGCGCCGGTGATCCTCAACGTCGTCAACAATCAGTGGGCGATCTCGAGTTTCTCGGGGATCGCCGGAGGCCAGCTCACCACCTTCGCGGCGCGCGCGATCGGCTACGGCATCCCGGGCCTTCGCGTTGACGGCAACGATCCGCTCGCAGTCTATGCCGCGACCCAGTGGGCGGCCGACCGCGCCCGCCACAATCTCGGGCCGACGCTCATTGAGATGTTCACCTACCGCAAGGAAGGCCACTCCACGTCGGACGACCCGACTGGCTACCGGCCCAAGGAAGCGGGCTCGAAATGGCCGCTCGGCGATCCGATCGACCGGCTCCGCCAGCATCTCGTCGCGCTCGGCGAATGGGACGACACTCGCCAGGCCGAGATGGACGAGGCAATCGACGGCGAGGTGCTCGCCGCCCAGAAGGAATCGCGCCAGCAGGGCGTCCTTCGAGCCGCGACCATCGATTTCCCGCAGGACGTGCGCACCATGTTCGACGACGTTTATGCCGAGCTGCCCTGGCACCTCAGGGAGCAGCAGGCGGAGATGGTCGCCGAGCTCGACACCAAGCTCGGAAAGGGTGGCCGCTGATGACCATCCGCAACATGATCGAGGCGCTGAACGACGCCCACCACGTGATGATGGAGCGCGACGAAAACGTCGTCGTGATGGGCGAGGACGCCGGCTATTTCGGCGGCGTGTTTCGGGTCACCGCCGGCCTCCAGAAGAAGTTCGGCAAGCAGCGCGTGTTCGACACGCCGATCAGCGAGAACGGCATCATGGCGACCGCGATCGGCATGGCCACGTACGGCCTTCGCCCGGTCGCCGAGATCCAGTTCGCCGACTACATCTATCCGGGCTTCGACCAGATCGTGTCGGAAGCGGCCAAGATCCGCTACCGCACCGCCGGCGAGTGGTTCGTGCCGATGGTGATCCGTTCGCCTTACGGCGGCGGCATCTTCGGCGGCCAGACCCACAGCCAGTCGCCCGAGGCGCTGTTCGCCCACGTCGCGGGGCTCAAGGTCGTGATCCCGTCCAACCCTCACGACGCCAAGGGCCTGCTCATCGCGGCGATCGAGGATGACGATCCGGTCGTCTTCTTCGAGCCCAAGCGCATCTATAATGGGCCGTTTGACGGCTTCTTCGACCGCCCCGTGACGCCCTGGTCCAAGCATCCCGACGCCGAGGTTCCCGACGGCCACTATGCCGTTCCGATCGGCAAGGCTCGGATCGTCAGGGAAGGCCCCGAGCTCACCATCCTCGCCTACGGCACCATGGTCCATGTCGCTCTCGCCGCCGCCGAGGCCGCCGGAGTCGACGCCGAGGTCATCGACCTTCGCACCATCGTTCCGGTGGATATCGAGACCATCGAGGAATCGGTGAAGAAGACCGGCCGCTGCGTCGTCGTTCACGAGGCGACGCGCACCAGCGGCTTCGGCGCCGAGCTTGCCGCTCTCGTGCAGGAGCGCTGCTTCTATCACCTGGAGGCCCCGGTTGTCCGGGCGACCGGCTGGGACACGCCTTATCCGCACAGCCTCGAATGGGCCTATTTCCCCGGCCCGGTTCGGCTCGGCAACGCATTCAAGAAAGCTCTGGAGGACTGACCGCAACATGGCGCGCTACGAATTCAGGCTGCCCGACATTGGCGAAGGCATTGCCGAGGCCGAGATCGTCGCATGGCACGTCGCCGTGGGGGACGAGGTCAAGGAAGACCAGCAGCTCGCCGACATGATGACCGACAAGGCGACGGTGGAGCTCGAGAGCCCCGTCGCCGGCCGGGTCGTCCAGCTTGCCGGCGAGGTCGGCGACCAGATTCCGATCGGTTCGACTCTTGTCGTGCTCGAGACCGCCGACGGCGTCGCCGCCGCCGAGGCGCCTGCGGAAGAAATGCCGATGGGGGACGGCGCGACCGAGATCACGCCGGAACTGGCGGAAGCCATGCCAAGTGCCGACGTCGAGGAAGAAGACCGCCGCGCGACCGGCGAACGCCGCACCGGCGCCGACGAGCGCCGCGAAGGGGATCGCGGCCAGGACGACCGTCGCCAGGGCGAATGGCGGGCCGAGCCGCCCGCCAGGCCCGAGCCGAAGGCCGAGGCCCGGGCGCTGGCCTCGCCCGCCGTCCGCGCGCGCGCCCGCGACCTCGGAATCGACCTCAGCCAAGTCCAGTATTCCGGCGACCGGATCCGCCACGCCGATCTCGACGCCTATCTGCTCTACAATGGCGGCGGCGTGCGTCCGGGCGGCGCTCGCCGCCAGGCGAAGGACGAGGACATCAAGGTCGTCGGCCTTCGCCGCCGGATCGCCGAGAACATGCAGGAGGCCAAGCGCCGGATCCCGCATTTCACCTATGTCGAGGAAGTGAACGTCACCGCGCTGGAGCAGACCCGCGCGATGATGAACCAGGACCGTGGGTCCAATCCCAAGCTCACCATGCTGCCCTTCCTGATCACCGCGATGTGCCGGACCTTGCCGGACTTCCCGATGATCAACGCGCGTTACGACGACGACGCCAACGTCATCCACCGCTCCGGCCCAGTCCATATGGGCATGGCGACCCAGACCGACAGCGGCCTCTCCGTCGCGGTGATCCGCAATGCGGAAGGGCGCGACGTGTGGGGCCTCGCCGCCGAGATCGCCCGGCTTGCCGAGGCCACGCGCACTGGCAAGGCGACCCGGGAGGAGCTGTCCGGCTCGACCATCACCATCTCCAGCCTTGGCCCGATAGGCGGAATCGTCTCGACCCCGGTGATCAACCGGCCCGAGGTCGCGATCATCGCGGTCAACAAGGTCAAGGAGACGCCGATCGTCGAGGACGGCCAGATCAAGGTCGCCAAGATGATGAACCTGTCGATCAGCTGCGACCACCGAGTCGTCGACGGCTGGGACGCGGCGAGCTTCATGCAGGAACTGAAGAAGATTCTGGAAGCGCCGCTTCGGCTGTTGGCATAAGCTGTCCCCTCGAAGAGGGGGCACGCATGCGCAAGATCGTCCTGGCATTGATCGCAGCCGGCCTCGGCGGAGCCGCGTTCGCGCAGCCGCCGAGCGAGCCGCCGCTCGAC
>JBKBVA010000028.1:0-15088 GCA_046289665.1 Allosphingosinicella sp. | reverse complement strand
TCGACGAGGAGGAGGGGCTGCCGGCCCGCACCCGCTACCGGGTGATCGAGCGTGCCGGCAACCGCGCCGCCTGGGTCGAGCTGCAGCCGCTGACCGGCCGCACCCACCAGCTTCGCGTGCACATGGAGGCGATCGGCCATCCGATCGTCGGCGACGGCAAATATGGCGGGCAGGAGGCGTTCCTCACCGGCACGATCAGCCGCAAGCTCCACCTCCACGCCCGGCGGCTGCGCATCGACCATCCCGACGGCGGGCGGATCGACGTCACCGCCGAGCTGCCCGAGCATTTCGCCGAGAGTATGGCCAATCTCGGCTTCGACCTCGAGCTGGGCGATCTGCCGCTCGACGAGGTCAAATTCTCCGAGACGCCGGAGGGCAAGCGCAAGGCGGTGACCGCCGCCGCCAAGGCGCGGCGCAAGGAACGGCGGGGCGAACGGCGCGGCCGGGGGCGCGGCTGATGCACCCGAGCCCGAGGTTCCATATCGAGAGCCGCGAAGACATGGCCGCCCTCGTGCGCGATCTCGGCTTCGGCATCCTTGTCGCCCAGACGGAGGAGCGGCTGCGCGCCGTGCACGTGCCGGTGCTGCTGCAGGGCGACCGGCTGCGCTTCCACGTCTCGCGCGGCAACCTGGTCCATGCGGCGCTGGCGGCGGGCTGCGAGGCGCTGTTCGTGGCAAACGGCCCCCATGCCTATGTCAGCCCAGCGGATTACGGGATGGACGGGCGCGTGCCGACGTGGAGCTATGTGTCGGTCGAGCTGAACGGCCCCGTCCGGCCGCTCGGCACCGAGGCGCTCGTTCGCCTGCTCGACGATTTGTCGGCGGTGAACGAGGAGCGGCTCGCACCCAAGCCGGCCTGGACCCGCGCCGACGTGACGCCGGCGCTGTTTCAGGGTTTGCTCAAGAGCATCTCCGGCTTCGAGATGATCGTGCGCGACTGGCGCGGCACCGCGAAGATCGACCAGGACAAGCCCGCCGAAGTCCGCACCCGCATCGCCGACGCGCTGTCCCGTCGAGGGGATCGCGAAATGGCGGCCCTCTATGCCTCCCCATCACCCGATGGGGAGGGGGACCAGGCGAAGCTTGGTGGAGGGGTAGAAGGCGCCGGCGGCAACGCGCCCGCGCCGCAACGCCCGCAGGGAGGCATGGGAGCATGAACCGCCTC
This sequence comes from Allosphingosinicella sp., assembly GCA_046289665.1. Lineage (GTDB taxonomy): Bacteria > Pseudomonadota > Alphaproteobacteria > Sphingomonadales > Sphingomonadaceae > Allosphingosinicella. Next base: position 13,924 of record JBKBVA010000028.1, on the reverse strand, counting down.
GCCATCTTCGATTGCGACGGGACCCTGGTCGACAGCCAGGCGACGATCTGCGCGGCGATGGAGGAATGCTTCGCCCGCGCCGACCTGCCGGTGCCGGAGCGGGCGCGGACGCGGCGCGTGGTCGGCCTCAGCCTCGTCGAAGCGATGCAGGCGATGCTGCCGGACGGAGAGCCCCACGTGCACGCCGCGCTCGCCGACGAGTACAAGCACGCCTTCCAGCGGCTGCGGGCGCGGGGGCTGGTCGAGGAGCCGCTCTACGAGGGCATCGCCGAGCTGGTCGACACGCTCGAGGCGGACGGCTGGCTGCTCGGGGTCGCCACCGGCAAGTCCGACCGCGGCCTCTCTTTGTGCCTCGACCATCACGGCCTGTCGCGCCGCTTCGTCACGCTGCAGACGGCCGACCGCCACCCCTCCAAGCCCCACCCGTCGATGATCGAGGCGGCGCTGGCCGAGGCGGGCGCGGCGCCGGAGCGATCGATGATGATCGGCGACACCAGCTACGACATGGCGATGGCGCGCGCCGCCGGCGTCACCGCGATCGGCGTCGGCTGGGGCTATCACGAGGCGGGGGAACTTCTCGCCGCCGGCGCCCATTTCGTCGCCGAGCATCCGTCCCAGATCACCGCATTCGTAAAGGCACTGGCATGACGCCGCAGGAAGAAGAACAGCTCTGGCGCGACCGGTTCGTGATGGTGAACCTGGTGCGGATCGGCGGCACCGTGCTGGTGCTGTTCGCGCTCGCCCTCTGGCACAGCGACCTGATCGTCGAGGGCGGGTCGGTGCTCGGCCTGCCGCTGGCGCTGATCGGGCTCGTCATCAGCTTCGGCGGCCCGGCCTTTCTCGCCCGCTACTGGCGCAAGCGCCCGCCGAACCCGTGAAGAGGTTCTTCAAGGAAGCGACCGCGATTCCCGCGGGCTCGCGGCTCGCCGTCCAGCTCGACGGGCGGCCGGTGCGCACGCCGGCGCACAATCTGCTCGAACTGCCCACCGAGGAGCTGGCCGAGGCGATCGTCGCGGAATGGAACGGCCAAGACGAAGAGATCGACCCGCGCTCGATGCCGCTCACCGGCCTCGCCAACGCCGCCATCGACCGGGTGGCGCCGGACCCCGCCGCCTTCGCGCGCGGGCTGGCCGCCTATGGCGAGAGCGACCTGCTTTGCTACCGCGCCGAGGGGCCGGATTCGCTGATCGCGCGGCAGAGGGAGACCTGGGACCCGCTGCTCGACTGGACCCGGCGGCGCTTCGGGATCGAGTTCGAGACGGTGTGCGGCATCATGCACCGCGCCCAGCCGGAGGAGACGGTCGAGCGCTTGGGCCTGGCGGTGTCGGCGCGCGATCCGTTCCGGCTCGCCGGCCTGTCGCCGCTCGTCACCATCTCCGGGTCGCTGCTCGTCGCGCTGGCGCTGGCGGAGGGCGAGATCGGCGTCGAGCGCGCCTGGGCGGCCGCCACGCTCGACGAGCAATGGCAGGCCGAGCAATGGGGCGAGGATGCGCTGGCCGCCGAGGCGAGCGCGGCGCGGCGCCGGGACTTCGACGCCGCCTACCGCTTCCTGACCCTGCTCTGAAGGCCGTCCCTCAGGCAGAGGGCGGTGCGTAGGGCTCCTCTTCCCGCGGCGGATCGTACGCGTCGGACCGCGCCTGATGCGGCATGAACCACCTGGCGACGACGAGGCCGGCGAGGATCAGCCCTGCCGATTCCGCCACGAAGGCGTAGATCCAGTAGGTCCAGCCATGGTGGCCGAAGATCGGCGCGGCTAGGAACGACCAGGTGGTGAAGCCGAGCGAGACGAGCACCACGAGACGCGCCAGGGTCTTGAAGTCGCGCCTGCCGGCGGCCGCTGCGAGGCCGAAGGCGATGAGCAGGCCGGCGATCACCGCGACGATGAAGCCGGGCAGCAGCATGCTCATGTCCTCGGCGGGAAAGCCGCCGGTGTTGAAGTGCAGGGTCGCCACCGGGCCGCGGCCGTAGAGGGTGGTGCCCTCCGCCGTGTCGGTCGAGGGGATGATGTAGGTTCCGGTGCCGCTCTGCGTCAGGTTCTGCGCCAGCGCGGTCTGTACCGCCGCGCTCGCCGGCACGTCCGCCTTCTTGTACGCGATCTCGGCCAGCGGGGTCGCCCAGAAGACGAAGCCGACCACGAACAGCACGATTCCGGCGACGACGCCGCCGATGAGAGTGCGGACCATCTCTTCCTCCCCTTGTTGCGCGGGGTAGGCTACGCCCAAAGCGGCCGCCGCGCTAGCCGATCAGGGTGCGGACGAAGTCGTGGAGGAAGATGCGGCGGGTCGCCTTCAGCCGCTCGGCCTTGAGGACGGTGTGGACGAGCTTGCGGCAATGCTCGGCATCGTCGTTGATGAACACATAATCGTATTCGGCCCAGTGGCTGATCTCGGCCGCGGCCCGCGCCATGCGGCTGGCGATCACCTGGTCGCTGTCGGTGCCGCGCGAGCGCAGCCGGCGTTCCAGCTCGTGCATCGAGGGCGGCAGGATGAAGACGCGGACGATGTCCGGATCGACCTGCTTCAACTGCTGGGTGCCCTGCCAGTCGATGTCGAGCAGGACGTCGCGCCCGCCCTCGATCTGCTTCACCACCTCGCTCTTCAGCGTGCCGTAGCGGTGGCCGAAGACGTTCGCCCATTCGAGGAAATGGCCGTCGGCGACCAGCCGCTCGAACTCCGCGTCGGTGACGAAGTGATAGTCGCGCCCGTCGACCTCGCCGGGCCGGATCGGCCGGGTGGTGGCGGAAACGGAGAGGCCGATGCCGTCGTCGCTGGCCAGGATCATGCGCGCGATGGTCGACTTTCCCGCCCCGCTCGGGCTTGAAAGTACGAAAAGGAGCCCGCGCCGCTTGAGGGGATTGACCGTCGCCATGGCCGCTACTGGCTTGCCGCACCGCCGCGCGTCAAGCACAAGAGGCGGATGGGGGGCTATGTCGCGTTGCTGCGGGGGGTGAATGTCGGCGGACACCGCAAGGTGCCGATGGCCGCGCTGCGCGACTTGGCGGCCGCGCTGGGGCTGGAGAATCCCCGCACCTACGTCGCGAGCGGCAACCTCGTCTTCGAAAGCGGCGGGAGCGGCGCCGAACTCGAGGCGATGCTCGAGCGGGCGCTCGAGGCGCGCTTCGGCTTCGAGGTGGACGTGATCGTCCGTTCCGCCGCCCAATGGGCCGGCTACCGCCAAGGCAATCCGTTCCCGCAGGAGAGCGCCGACACGCCCAACCTCGTCATGATCGCGCTCGGAAAGCAGGCGCCGCGGCAGGCGGACGTCCAGGCCCTGCGCGCGCAGGCCGGGCCCCAGGAGCGGGTCGAGCAGGTCGGCGACGCGATCTGGATCTGGTTCGGCGGCGGCGCCGGCCGCTCCAAGATCGGCACCGGCCCCGCCCGCGGCGTCTCGACGACGCGCAACTGGCGCACCGTGGTGGCGCTCGACGGGATGGTGAACGGATGAGGAGCGCCTGGACCTCGTGGGACCCGGCGCCGCCGGTGCCGCTCCGCTACTGGCTGCTCGCCTTCGCCCTCGTCGCCGCCATGGCCGCGATCCTGCTGTGGATGGGGCGGCCCGCCATCTGCACCTGCGGCGAGGTCAAGCTCTGGGTGGGGACGGTGAACGGCCCCGACAACAGCCAGCATATCGCCGACTGGTACACGCCCAGCCACATCATCCACGGCTTCCTGTTCTACTGGCTCGGCTGGCTGTTCCTGCGGCGCAACCCGCCCGGCGACCGCCTGCTGGCGGCGATCCTGATCGAGGCGGCGTGGGAGCTGCTGGAGAACAGCCAGTTCATTATTGATCGCTATCGCGAGGCGACGATGGCGCTCGGCTATAACGGCGATTCGGTGCTGAACTCGGTCGCCGACGTCGGCTGGATGGTCGTCGGCTTCGCGCTGGCGCGGCGGCTGCCGGTCTGGGCGACACTGGCGCTGGCGCTCGGTTTCGAACTGCTCACCCTCGCCGTCATCCGCGACAATCTCACGCTCAACGTGGTGATGCTGGTGAGCCCGATCGACGCGGTGCGGGACTGGCAGGCGGGGGCCTGACCGTGCCTCCCCGCGCGGCGGCAGCCGCGGGGGGAGGGCGACCTGCTCATGGTGGAGGGGTAGGCGACGGTGCGTCGGCGGTTCAGGCGCAGGACGGCAGAGGCGTTCGCCCTCTACCCCTCCACCAGCTTCGCTGGTCCCCCTCCCCATCTGCGATGGGGAGGCACTAGCCCCCCGCCAGGCCTTCCGTAACCTTGCCGGTGCCGTTGCACACCGGGCAGGGCTTGCCCGCATGCTCGCCGCTGCCGCCGCAATGGCGGCACAGATTCTCGCCGGTGCCGGGGGTGCCGGGGGCGGCCTCGTCGCCGGGCTTCGTCGGTTCGTCGCTCATGCGGGGAGAACCGGCGCGCGGGCGGACGGTTCCCGGCGCGGGAACCCGCTTCGGGCGCAAAGGGTTGTCGCCGTCATGAAAGTGCAATTTGCGGCCGCCGCCGCGCTCGCCGCCCTGCTCGCCGCATCGCCCGCGGCGGCCGGGGAGGTGTTCGCCGGCCTCTACGCCCACGACGTCAAGACCGGCCTCACCCGCAGCGGCATCGAGGACGGCTTCGACGCCGAACTCGGCTGGCGGGGCGATCGGATCCGCGCGCTGCGCGCGATCGGCAGCCCCAGCCCCCATGCCTTCGTGTCGCTGAACAGCAGCGGCGACACCCATTTCGCCGCCGCCGGCATCAGCTGGAAGATCGGCCGGCAGGTCTATGTCCGCCCCGGCGTCGGCCTCGCCGTCCACACCGGGCCGGGCCGCGTCGTCCCCGGCGACGACCGCATCGATTTCGGCTCGCGCGTCCTGTTCGCGCCCGAGATCGGCGTCGGCGCGCAGGTGAGCGAGCGCGTGTCGATCGAGGCGAGCTGGGTGCATCTCAGCCACGCCCAATTGTTCAGCGGCCAGAATCCCGGCATCGACACCATCGGCGTCCGCCTCAACTACCGCTTCCGTTGAGCCCTCCGCCCCGATAGCGTCGGGGCATGAGACACCGCGCCCCCGCCTTCGCCGCCGCCGCCTTCCTCCTCGCCGCCTGCGCCACCGCCGAGGCGCCGCCCGCCCCCGATACGGCCGCGCTCGCGCCGCCGCCCGGCTACAGCCTCGTCTGGGCGGACGAGTTCGACAGGGACGGCCTGCCCGATCCCGCCCGCTGGGCCTACGACACGACCTTCAACAAGCGCGGCTGGCACAATGAGGAGAAGCAATATTATGCCGATGCGCGGCTGAAGAATTCGCGCGCCGAAGGCGGCCGCCTGATCATCGAGGCGCATCTCGACGAGGCCGAGATCAGCGCGCTGCCCGACTGGGGCGGCCAGCGCTACAGCTCGGCGCGGCTGGTCACGCGCGGCAAGGAGAGCTGGAAATACGGCTATTTCGAAGCGCGCGCGAAGCTCCCCTGCGGCCTCGGCACCTGGCCGGCAATCTGGACGCTGGCGGCCGTGCCGAACATGAAATGGCCCGACGACGGCGAGATCGACATCATGGAGCATGTCGCGCAGGAGCCGGGCGTGGTCCACCAGACCATCCATACCGACGCCTTCAACCATGTCGAAAAGACGCAGAAGGAAGCGACGGTGACGGTGCCCGACGCCTGCGACGCCTTCCACCTCTACCAGCTTCACTGGACGGCGGACCGCATCCGCATGGGCGTCGACGGCAAGCAGGTGTTCGATTTCGCGAGGCCGTCGAACGACGCGGCCGAATGGCCGTTCGACAAACCCCACTACCTCCTCCTCAACCTCGCCGTCGGCGGCTGGGGCGGGTTGAAGGGGATCGACGACGGCGCCTTCCCGCAGCGCTTCGAGATCGACTACGTGCGGGTCTGGCAGGCGGACTGAAGCCTAGCGGCCGACCATCTTTTCCGGCTTCACCACCCGGTCGAACGTCTCCTCGTCGACCAGCCCGAGCTCCAGCCCCGCTTCCTTGAGCGTCAGGCCCTTCTTGTGGGCGTGCTTGGCGATGTTGGCGGCATTGTCGTAGCCGATCTCCGGCGCCAGCGCGGTGACGAGCATCAGCGACCGGTTCATCAGGTCCGAGATCCGCCCCTCGTCCGCCTCGAGCCCGTCGAGCGTGCGTTCGGTGAAGCTCTCCATGCCGGTGGAGAGCAGGTCGATCGAGCGCAGCACGTTCGCGCCGATCAGCGGCTTGAACACGTTGAGCTCAAGATGACCCTGCAGCCCGCCGACGGTGACGGCGACGTGGTTGCCCATCACCTGGGCGGCGACCATGGTCAGCATCTCGGCCTGGGTCGGATTGACCTTGCCCGGCATGATCGAGCTGCCCGGCTCGTTCTCGGGGAGCCTGAGCTCGCCGAGGCCGCAGCGCGGCCCGGAGCCGAGCAGGCGCACGTCGTTGGCGATCTTGGTCAGCGCCACCGCGATGACGTTGAGCACGCCCGAAAGCTCGACCATCGTGTCGTGCGCGGCGAGCTCGGCGAACTTGTTGGGGGCGCTGGTGAAGGGCAGCTTGGTGAGGCCCGCCACCTGCTCGGCGAAGGCCTCGGCGAAGCCCTTGGGGGCGTTGAGGCCGGTGCCGACCGCGGTGCCGCCCTGGGCGAGCTGGAGGACGCGCGGCTGGACGCCCCGCACCCGCTCGAGGCATGCCTCGATCTGGGCGGCATAGCCGGAAAATTCCTGGCCGAGCGTCAGCGGCGTCGCGTCCTGGAGGTGGGTGCGGCCGATCTTGACGAGATTGTCCCAGGCGGCGGCCTGCGCGGTGAGGCGGCGGTGCATGCGCTGCAGCGCCGGGATCAGCCGGCCGTCGACGGCGCGGGCCGCGGCGATGTGCATCGCGGTCGGGAAGCTGTCGTTGGACGACTGGCCCTTGTTGACATGGTCGTTGGGGTGGACCGGCTCCTTGCCGCCGCGGGTGCCGGTGAGGATCTCATTGGCGCGGCCGGCGACGACCTCGTTGGCGTTCATGTTGGACTGGGTGCCGGACCCGGTCTGCCAGATCACCAGCGGGAACTGGTCGTCGTGCATGCCGCCGGCCACTTCGCCCGCCGCCTGCTGGATCGCCTCGGCGAGCTTGGCGTCGAGGCCGCCGATGCGGGCGTTCACCCGCGCCGCCGCCTGCTTCACGAAGCCGAGCGCGTGGACGATCTCCACCGGCATCGTCTCGCGCGGGCCGAAGGGGAAGTTCTGGATCGACCGCTGCGTCTGCGCGCCCCAATAGGAATCGCCGGGCACCTCGATGGGGCCGAAGCTGTCGGTCTCGGTGCGGTTGCTGCTCGCCATTCGTCTCACTCCGTCGGATGCAGGATTCGCAGCGCCGATAGGGTTTTCACGCGGGCAAGGGAAGGCGGTGCCGGTCCGTCATCCCGGCGCAGGCCGGGATCTCGGGACAAGAAGGCACGGCGGGTCTCCACGAGATCCCGGCCTTCGCCGGGATGACGGGGAACGATTACTTCTTGCGGCTGAAGTCCACCGAGACGACGTTCGATCCGTCCTCGACCGGCTCCGCGATCGGGTGGTCGTTCTCCGCTTCCTCATGGTCCTGCGGGCCGCCGTCGTCGCCCTGCGCCTGGAACTGGAGGGCGAAGTTGACCGCGGGATCGACGAAGCCGGTGATCGCCGAGAAGGGGATGACGAGCCGCGCCGGCGCCTGGTTGAAGCTCAGGCCGACCTCGAAGCCGTCGCCGCCGACCTTGAGGTCCCAGAAGCGGTTCTGGATGACGATGGTCATCTCGTCGGGGAAGCGCTCGGTGAGGTGGCGGGGGATGTCGACGCCGGGCGCGCCGGTCTTGAAGGTGATGTAGAAATGGTGCTCGCCGGGCAGGTGCCCCGTGCTCTCGACCTCGCCCAGCACGCGGCCGACCACGGCGCGCAGCGCCTCCTGGACGATCTCGTCGTAGGGAATCAGGCTGTCGGGCGCGTCGTCGCTCATCTGGCGACTCGTAGCGCCCGCGCCCCACCGGTCAAGCGCGTTGCACGCAACATAGGTGGAGCGCTATCCGCATGAGGCGAAAGGACGAAGCCATGCCGATCGACGCGACCGCCCCCTATGACGACAGCAACATCTTCGCGCGCATCCTGCGCGGCGAGATCCCGAGCAGGACCGTCTACGAGGACGAATATGCGCTCGCCTTCCACGACATCGCGCCGGCCGCGCCCGTCCACATCCTCGTCATCCCCAAGGGCCGATACGTCTCGTGGGACGACTTTTCGGCGCGCGCGTCGGAAGCGGAGATCGCCGGCTTCGTCCGCGCCGTCGGCCATGTCGCGCGCACGCACGGACTGGTGGCGCCCGGCTACCGCCTGCTCGCCAATGTCGGGCGCCATTCGGGGCAGGAAGTTCCCCATCTCCACGTCCATCTGTTCGGCGGCCGCCCCCTCGGGCCGATGCTGTCCGGCTGACGCGTTTTAGCGTCTTTCCGCCGCTCTAATTAGTGGCTAGGTTCCGCGCCAAATCGACAAGAGCCGGCGCTCGCCGGCCGCAATCCAAGGGGACGGAAATGATCTTCGGGCGCGTAAAGCCTCTCGACGCGATCCTTGCCACCGCCGAAAAGAAGTCGCTGCACCGCTCGCTGGGCGCACTGCAGCTCACCCTCTTCGGCGTCGGCTGCATCATCGGTACCGGCATCTTCGTGCTGACCGCCGCCGGCGCGCAGAAAGCCGGCCCCGGCCTGATGCTCGCCTTCGTCATCGCCGGGGCGGTCTGCATCGTCGCCGCGCTCTGCTATGCGGAAATTGCCGCCATGGTGCCGGTGGCGGGCTCCGCCTACACCTATACCTATGCGGTGATGGGCGAGCTGCTCGCCTGGACCGTCGGCTGGGCTCTGGTGCTCGAATATGCGATCGCGGCCAGCGCGGTGTCAGTCGGCTGGTCCGGCTATTTCGCCGGCATATTGCGAGAATATGCGGGGATAACCCTGCCCGCTTTCCTCAGTGCCGGTCCGCTGGCGCTGGGCGGGGCGCCGGGCGGTCTCATCAACCTGCCGGCCCTGGTCATCGCCCTGCTCATCACCTGGCTGCTGATGATCGGCACCACCGAGAGCGCCCGCGTCAATGCGGTGCTGGTCGCGATCAAGGTGACGGCGCTCACCATCTTCATCGCCCTCACCCTGCCGCAGGTCGACACCGCCAATTTCAACCCCTTCCTCCCCGCCGGCATGTTCGGCGGCCTCGGCTCGGGCATCGGCGCGGTCGGTGCGGCGGCGACGATCTTCTTCGCCTATGTCGGCTTCGACGCGGTCTCGACCGCGGCCGAGGAGACCAAGAACCCGCAGCGCAACGTGCCGATCGGCCTCATCGGCAGCCTCGCCATCTGCACTGTCTTCTACGTGCTGGTTGCGGCCGGCGCGATCGGTGCGATCGGCGGCCAGCCGATCATGGGCCCCAACGGCGTGCCCTTCCCGGCCGGCTCGGAAGAGCTCGCCCGCCAGTGCGCGATGCCGCAATATGCCGACATGCTTGTCTGCTCGAACGAGGCGCTCGCCCACGTCCTGCGCAACATCGGCTTCTCCCAGATCGGCAACGCGCTCGGCATCGCCGCCTTCCTGGCGCTGCCGTCGGTCATCCTCATCCTGCTGTTCGGCCAGACCCGCATCTTCTTCGTGATGTCGCGCGACGGCCTGCTGCCGGAGAAGCTGTCGACCGTGCACCCGCGCTGGAAGACGCCCTACATCGTCACCGCGATCACCGGCGTCGTCGTCGCGGTGGCGGCGGCCTTCCTGCCGGTCGGGCGGCTCGCCGACATCGCCAATGCCGGAACGCTCTACGCCTTCTTCATGGTGGCGATCGCCGTCATGCTGCTGCGCAAGCGCGATCCGAACCGGCCGCGCCGCTTCCGCGTCCCGGCCCTGTGGCTGGTCGGGCCGCTGACCGTCGGCGGAACCGTGTTCCTCTTCGTCAACCTGCCGAAGGAGGCGATGCTGGTGCTGCCGGTGTGGACCGCGATCGGCCTGCTCCTCTATTTCCTTTACGGATACAGCCGGAGCCATCTCGGCCGCGGCATCGTCGAGGTGCACGAGAGCGAGATCCAGGACATCGAGCCGGCCATTCCCGGCGTCGACGACGAGGATCGCGCCGGCCGCTGACCGGTTCCGATCGCAACGAACGGGAAAGGGAGGCTTTTTGGCCTCCCTTTTTCGTTGTCCCTGCCGCGCCGCCTCCGCTACCCCTGCGGCAGGCATAATTGCAGGGGAGTAAGGCGATGGCGGCAGCAGAGGCGGATGCGGCGGCGGGGGCGCCGGGGCTGATCGACCACGTCACCAACATTTCCGACTTCATCTGGGTCGGCACGTGGAACGGCGCCGAGGTGCTGCCGCTGCCGCCGATGGTGCTGATCCTGCTCGGCGCCGGCCTCTACATGATGGTCGGCCTGCGTTTCTATCCGCTCCGCAAGCTGATCCCCGCCTTCGCCGGCCTGTTCCGCCGCTCCGGCGAGAAAGGCGCCGGCGAGATTTCGCCCTTCGCCGCTTTGTCGACCGCTCTGTCGGGCCAGGTCGGCACCGGCAACCTCGCCGGCGTCGCCACCGCGATCACGCTCGGCGGGCCCGGTGCGATCTTCTGGATGTGGGTGACGGCGCTGTTCGGCATGGCGCTCGCCTTCGGCGAAGGCGCGCTCGCCATCCGCTTCCGCGAGCGCACGCCCGACGGCGTCTATCGCGGCGGGCCGATGGCCTACATCGTCTACGGGCTGGGGCCGAAGTGGAAGTGGCTCGCCATCCTGTTCTGCGTCGGCACCCTGTTCTCGGCGCTCGTCACCGGCAACGGCATCCAGGCCAACAGCTTCGCCGACAGCGTCAACGAGCTGACCGGCCTCGACGACTGGATCGGCGGCCTCATCGCCGCGGTCGCGGTGTTCGTCGTGATCATCGGCGGCATCAAGTCGATCGGCGCGGTGGCCGAAAAGGTCGTGCCGTTCATGGCCAGCGCCTACATCGTGATGGCGCTCATCGCCCTCATCCTCAACATCGGCGACATTCCCGAGACCTTCTCGCGCATCTTCGGCGGCGCCTTCAACGCCCAGTCGGCGAGCGGCGGCTTCCTCGGCGCGGCCGTGATGCTGGCGATCCGGGCGGGCGTCGCGCGCGGCCTCTTCTCGAACGAGGCCGGCCAGGGCTCGACCCCGATCGCCCACGCCGTCGCCCAGACCAACGATCCCGCCGCCCAGGGGCGGTTCGCGATGATGGGCACCTTCATCGACACCATCGTCATCTGCACGATGACGGCGCTCGTGCTCCTCACCGTCCAGGGCAATTTCAGCCATGTCGATCCCGCGACCGGCGCGGCGGTGATGGTCGAGCATGCCTGGCAGTCGGACCTGAACGGCTTCGCCATGACCTCGGGCGCCTTCGCCGCGGCCTTCCCGCTCCAGCTCGCCGGCATTCCGCTCGGCACGCTGATCGCCTCGGTCGCGCTCATCCTGTTCGTCTTCACCACCCTGCTCACCTGGTCCTATTATGGCGAGCGGGCGATCACCTTCCTCTACGACCTCATCCCCGGCGCGAGCCGCAAGGGCGAGGAGCGGCTGCACATGGCGTGGCGGGTGCTGTGGTGCATCGTGATCTTCATCGGCGCCTCGGTGCCGCTGGAGCTGATCTGGCGGCTGGGCGACATTTCCAACGCCGCGATGGCGCTGCCGAACATCATCGCCCTGATGGCGCTCTCCGGCGTGATCTTCGCCCTCGCCCGCGGCCACCGCTCGGCGGGTACCGACCACGGCCGCGAGACGCCGCAGGAGCTGTTCGAGGAGCCGACGGGCACGCCGGGGCACTGAGGGCGCACGTCACCCCGGCGCAGGCCGGGGTCTCGTGGAGACCCGCCGTGGCTTCTTGTCCTGAGATCCCGGCCTTCGCCGGGATGACGGGTGCTAGGCGAGCCGCGCCGCGACCAGCGCCTTGAGGTCCGCTTCCGGCCGTGCGCCGTAATGGGAGATGACCTCGGCGGCGGCGATGGCGCCCATGCGCAGGCTGTCCTCGAGGCTGCGGCCCCGGGCGTGGCCGGTGAGGAAGCCGGCGGCGAACAGGTCGCCCGCGCCGGTCGTGTCGACGATCTCGTCCACCGGCTCGGCGGGCACGTCGACGCGGCGGCCGTTCTCGACGGCGATGGCGCCCTTCTCGCTGCGGGTGACGACGAGCAGGGGCAGGCGGCCGGCAGCGGCGGAGACGGCGGCGTCGAAATCGCTCTCGCCGGTCAGCGACACGATCTCGGCCTCGTTGGCGAACAATATGTCGAGCCGGCCGCTGTCGATCAGCGCGTTGAAGCCGTCGCGGTGGCGATCGACGCAGAAGCTGTCGGAGAGGGTGAAGGCGACCTTGCGGCCCGCCTCGCGGGCGACGTCGATCGCCCGCTCCATCGCCTGGCGCGGCGTCTCCGGGTCCCACAGATAGCCTTCGAGGTAGAGGATGGCGGCGTCGCGCACCTGCGTCTCGTCCAGCGCCTCGAGGTCGAGATACTGGGCGGCGCCGAGGAAGGTGTTCATCGTGCGCTGCGCGTCGGGGGTGACGAGGACGAGGCAGCGCGCCGTCGCCGCTTCGCCGGTGACCAGCACGGGCGTGTCGAACTCGACGCCGATCGAGCGGATGTCGTGGGCATAGACTTCGCCCAATTGGTCGGCGGCGACCTGGCCGACGAAGCCGGCGCGCCCGCCCAGCATGGCGATGCCGGCGGCGGTGTTGCCGGCCGATCCGCCGCTGATCTCGCGGCCGGGGCCCATCTTGCCGTAGAGCCGCGTCGCCTCGTCCTCGTCGATCAGCCGCATCGAGCCCTTGTCGAGCCCCTCCTGCGCGAGGAAGGCGTCGTCGGCGGTGGAAATGACGTCGACGATGGCGTTGCCGATGCACAGGACGTCGAGACGGGGTTCGGTCACGGCGGGCTCTTTCTGGGTCGTGAAGGGTCAGCGCGCGCCCTAGCTGCCCCTTGGCCCCCGATCAACCTGTTGACCCGGGCGCGCGGCTGGCGGAAGCAGCCCCGATGCTCTCGGCCTTTCCGCTCGCCTTCGCGCAACTCGGCGATCCGCGCATCCGGCGGCTGCTCCTCAAGTCGCTGCTGCTGACGCTCGCAGTCTTCGCCGCGGCGGCGGCGCTGGCGGGGTGGCTGCTCACCGGCGCCAATCCGTGCGGCCTCGGGCCGCTCGACGGGGCGTGCGAGATCGGGGCGGGCATGGGCGCGCTGGCCGCGGTCCTGCTCGGCCTCGCCGGCCTGTGGTTCCTGTTCCCCGCCATCGCCATCGGCGTGATCGGCTTCTTCGCCGACGAGGCCGTCGCCGCGGTCGAGGCGCGGCACTATCCGCACCGCATCGGCCGCGACCTGCCGTTCGGCCGCTCGCTCGCCATGGGGCTGCGCTCCTTCGGGCGGATCGTGCTGTGGAACCTCCTCGCCGCGCCTTTCTACCTGGTCCTGCTCGTCACCGGCATTGGCCCCTTCCTCCTGTTCTTCGCGGTCAACGCGCTGGCGCTCGGCCGCGATCTCGGCGAAATGGTCGCCGCCCGCCACCTCGAGGGGGCGGCGCTGAAGCGCTGGCTTGCGGCGACCCGCCTCAGGCGCGCGCTGCTCGGCCTCGTCGCCACTTTGCTTTTCGTGGTGCCTGTCGCCAATCTGCTCGCCCCGGTGCTCTCGGCCGCCGCGGCGACGCATCTGTTTCACCGGGAGAGGGAAAAGGCATGAGGGACGTCCTGAAGCTGAAGGCGCTGGCGCCCTTGCTCCTGCTCGGCGGCTGCGTCGCCGGCACCGCGAAGGAGGCGCCGCCCGTCGGCCAGCAGCCCGAGGCGCCGACCAGCTACAGCGTCGTCGGCCTCGAAAACGTCATCGGCCGCGACGCCCGCTTCCTCGAAGCCCAGTTCGGCGCGGCTGCGCTCGACGTGCGCGAAGGCGCGGCGCGCAAGCTGGACGTCGACGCGCTTGAAGTTCCGCCAATTTTGCAGGCGGAGGCCGGTGAAGAACATCTGTTGCCGCTCGGAGCTGAC
>JBKBVA010000289.1:0-3222 GCA_046289665.1 Allosphingosinicella sp. | reverse complement strand
TCCTCTCCCTCCTGCGCCGCGGCCGGCGCGGCGGCGAGGGCGAGGACGGCGAGTGCGATCCAGCCCCTCATCCCCGCTCGCCGTGCCGGAGGCTTGGGCCGATCACCGGCTTGCCGTCCTTCCAGAAGAGCGGCGCGATGTAGAGGAAGCGCTCCTCGTCCGCCTTGCGGCAGCCGCGCGTCGCTTCCCAGGCGTGGAAGGCGATGAAGCGCCGCCCGCCCGCCTCGAAGACGCTCGGGTGGCCCGGCCCGCTGAGGCAGCCGGCCTCCCGGTCGTTGAAGCTGTGGAGGATCGGGTTCTCCGGCGCGTCCTCGCACGGCCCCAGCGGCCCGGCGCAGGTCGCATAGCCGGTGGCGTAGGGGGAGAGGCGGTCCTTGGCCGGGTCCCAGCCGTAATAAGCCGCGGAGAAGAAGAGCTGGTGGCCCGCCGGGCTCAGCACCATCGCCGGCGCCTCGACCAGCTTCATCTCCCACTTGGCGTCGTCCTTCACCAGCGGCACCGCCTCGCCGACCACGGCCGTGCCGTCTGCGCTCAGCCGCTGCCCCCAGATCGCCGTGCCCTTGCCGACCCGGTTCCCGTCGCTCTTGAAGTAGAGGTAGAGCGTGCCGTCGGCGTCGCGGAACGGGTTGGCGTCGATCGTCCCGCCGAGCTCGAACTGGCAGAGGAAGGGCGCCGCGCTCTCGTCGCGGAACGGCCCTTTCGGATTGTCCGCGACGGCGAGGCCGAGGCACTGCACGTCCTTCTCGCGGTGGTTGGCGGTGTAATAGAGTAGCCAGCGTTCGCCGACCTCGATCACCTCGGGCGCCCAGGTGAAGCCCTCCTTCACCCACGGCGCGAGCTTCGGCATGCCGTCGAGCCTTTTCTTCGGGTCGGCGGGATCCATCACCAGGCTCCAGCTGACGAGATCGCGCGACGTCGCCATCGGCAGGTTGATGCCGGCATTGGTGGCGTAGGCGATATATTCGCCTTGGTGGCTGACGATGTGCGGGTCCGGGAAGTTGGTCTCGAACACCGGCACGAAGGAGGGCGCAGCCGCAGCCGAGGCGGCGGCGCAGGCGAGAAGAGCGGCGGCGAGGGCGGTAAGTCTGGATGGGACCGGCATCAACGGGCCTTCCTCAAGGCGATCGGTGGGATCGGCCTTCTAGCACGCCCGGCGGCGCATGGCGCGGGTCATGGACGAGCGCCACGTCCTTCTCGCCGAAGCGCAGCCGCGCCGTCAGCAGGGCGCGAAAGGCGTTGTAGCCGCCGGTGCCGGGGAAATAAGCGTGGAAGAAGAGCTGCGGCTCTCCGTCGAGACCCGGCGCGACCGAAGCGTGGCCCGGCGCCCACCACATGTCGTTCGACTTGAGCAGAGGCTCGGGGCGCTTCTCGTACGGGCCGAGCGGATGGTCGGCGACGGCGACGCCGATGCCGTAGGCGGGGGTGCAGAAATCGTTACCGGCGTAGAACAGCCAGTAGCGGCCCTGCTGGCGCGTCACCCACGGCCCCTCGATCAGATGCCCCTCCCAGTCGAGGTCGTTGACCAGCACCAAAGTCGGCGCGCCGACCAGAGATGCGCCGTCGGCGGAAAGGCGCTGCGCGCGGACCGGCGTGCGCATTGCCTCGACGATGTGCGCAGCGTCGCCGCACGCCTCCAGCACGCCCCGCACGCGGGGCCAGGAGCCCAGCACCGCCTCGATCAGAGGCTGCATCAGGAAGAAACGCTCGATCGGCCTGCGCGTATTCGCCCAGCCCACCACGGCGGCCGCGAAAGCGGCGGTGCGGCGGTCCTCCTCTCGGTCGAACAGGGTCGCGATCAGCTCCGGCCGCTCGCGCAGCAGAGCGGCGAGCGGGCGCGGCCATATGCCGTTCGAATCCTGCTTCCAGAACAGATAGGCCTCGCCGCCCTCGTCGACGAAGATGTGCGAATCGATCACCCCGCCGCTCATCGGCGGCATCGGCGCGGCCGGGTCGGCGGGCGGGAACAGGACGACGCCGCCGGTCAGCAGCGGCCGCCCCAGGTCCGTCCACGGCCCCGCCGGGTGCGGGCTCTTCGCAAGACCGATGGCGAGCGCATTGCTCTTCTCGCGGGCCGTATAGCAGAGCCAGTATTCGTCGCCGACGCGCGCCATTTCCGGCGCCCAGAAGTCGCCGACATGGCGGCCGGAGGCGGTCCATTCCGGCGCCTCGCCTTCGGGGAAGACGAAGCCGAGATGCTCCCAGCTCTCGAGGTCGTCGGAGCGCAGGATCGGGAAGGAATCGGGCGCGTCGTTCGACGTGGCGACGAGGAAATAGCCCTCGTCGGTCTTGAGCACCGCCGGATCGCCGTAGCCGGCGAGGATCTTCGGCCCCAGATTCTCGGTGATCAGCGGCCGCCATGGCGGCGCGTCGGCCGCGGCGGGCGGCGGCGCCTGCCGGCCGTGCGAGGCGCGCGTGCCGAAATCGCGGGCGATCTCGGCGTGGAAGATCGTATAATCCTCCTGCTCGCCGCCGGGCAGGCGGTAGTGGCGGGTCTCGCCCGTGCCTTCGAAGGTGACGGCGAAGCGCGTGCCTTCGCCCTCGGCGGCGGCCTCGACATGGAAATGCGGTGGAAGATCGCTGCTCATCGCCGGCTCGATAGACCCTCCGGCCGCAAAAAGAAGCCTCTAGCGCGGCGCGGGCCGTGTACCGGTCGAGGGAATGCCTCCGTCCAACCGCGGCCAGCCGTCCTCCCAGACGATCCGGTCGATCAGCATGACGCGGCGCGTGTTCACCGCGTCGGCCGGCTTGCTGCGCGGCCGGCGCGAGTCGACGGCGTGGTAGACGATCCAGTCGTCGCCGGCCGCGTCCGCCACGATCGCATTGTGCCCCGGCGCGACCCAGATGCCGCCGCGCTCCAGGATCACCCCGTTTGTGACTCCCGCCGCGCCCGGCATCGTCTCGAAAGGGCCGGTGGCGCTGCGCGAGCGCGCGACCATCGCCGCATAATGGGCGTCGGGGCCGCAGCAATTGTCGCCCGAATAGAAGAGGTAGTAATAGCCGCCGCGCCGGATCACCCAGGCGCCCTCGATCAGCCGGCGATAGTCGGCGGGATCCTCGGTCTTCACCGGGTGGATGAGATCGACCGGCGCGCTGCCGGACGCGAAGGAGGTTCGGTCCGGCGCCAGTTCCTGCAGCGTCTCCGTGACCTTCTCGTACTCTTCTCGGTTGTCGAGGACCAGCCGGTCCACGTCCTGTCCGAAGAGATCGCGGATCGTCTTCAGG
>JBKBVA010000288.1:0-3225 GCA_046289665.1 Allosphingosinicella sp. | reverse complement strand
GCGCGGCCTGCGCGTCCCCGGCGAGGAGCAAGGCGAGCAGGCGGCGGATCGCGCCGCGGTCGGACAGGCCGAGCATGTGGCGCACCTGCTCGGCGGTGACGCCGCCGGCGCCGTGGGCGATGGCCTGGTCGAGCATCGAAAGGCCGTCGCGGGCCGAGCCTTCGGCGGCGCGGGCGATCAGCGCCAGCGCCTCGGGCTCCACCTCCACGCCCTCCTTCTCCGCCACCTCGCCGAAATGGGCGGCGAGCGATTCGGCCGGGATGCGGCGCAGGTCGAAGCGCTGGCAGCGCGAGAGGACGGTGACGGGGACCTTGTTCACCTCGGTCGTGGCGAAAAGAAACTTAACGTGCGCAGGGGGTTCCTCGAGCGTCTTCAGAAGCGCGTTGAACGCGTTCTTGGACAGCATGTGGACCTCGTCGACGATATAGACCTTGTAGCGCGCCGAGACGGCGGCGTAGCGCACCGCCTCGATGATCTCGCGCACGTCGTCGACGCCGGTGTGGGAGGCGGCGTCCATTTCGACAACATCGATGTGGCGCCCCTCGGCAATCGCACGGCACGGCTCGCAGACGCCGCAGGGCGCGATGGTCGGTCCCCCCTCCCCGTCCGGCCCGATGCAGTTCAGCGCCTTGGCGATCAGCCGCGCCGTCGACGTCTTGCCGACCCCGCGCACCCCGGTGAGCAGGAAGGCGTGGGCGAGCCGGTCGCGCCGGATGGCGTTGCCGAGCGTCTGGACCATCGCGTCCTGGCCGATCAGCGCGTCGAAGCTCTGCGGCCGGTACTTGCGGGCGAGGACGCGGTAGGGCTGCGCGGCAGCAGCGGCGGCGGCAACCGGCTGCGGCGGCTCGTCTAGGCCGAGGCCGAAGCTGTCTTCTGGGGAATCGGACATCGCCTCCATCCTAGCCGCTCGCCCCGCCGGTGTCGAAGCCGAACCGGGCCGGAAGCCGACAAAGGTGAGGCACTGGCTTGGTGAATCCTGTCATCTTCGTCATCTTCCGCGGCGCGACACGCGGGCCCCGCGGCCAGCGCGGCAGGCGCGACTCGAGAGGCGGACCGGAGCTCATCGCGTCACTCTACAGGAGCGCGATGCCTGTAGGACAGCGGAAAAGAACAGAAGGTGAATATAGGGAAGGTGGGAGCCGGAACGACCCGGCACGGAAACTCGTTACGGCTGCTTCCTTCCGGACCTGACCGGGTTCGCGAGAGCGCCGTCCGCCCGACTCCCGCCGCGCATATGGGGCGGCGCGGAGAAATTGGCAAGCGGCGGGAGGAGAAGCGGCCACCAGCGTTTCTCAAGAGCTGGATCTGCGGCCGGGGGCCGCTGACGCCCTACGGCGGCGGGCGCAAGGCCATGGCGGCGAGGCCCAGGGCAATGACGAGCCCATATTGGCCGGCCGGAAACAGCAGCATCGCAATGCCGTTCTGGGCGTCGGGCGCGATCATGATGAGATAAATCCACAGCCAGGCGGTCGAGGCGACGAGCACCGCTTCCAGGATGAGAAAAACCCAGGCTCCGCCGGTTCCTTCCAGTTCCTTCACCCCGAACGCCGCCAGCGCCACCGGACCGGTGATCCAGGGGATCGAAGCGAGGGTCAGCAGCAGCACGTCCGCCGCGCCCGCGCCCCACAGCAAGAAGACGGTCACGAAGCCCGCATAAGCGAGGCCGAGCCATTTCGCGGCAGAGACCGGATTTGTCGACCCCATGCGAAGGATCGTACCAGCGATCGGCGCGCGGGCAACCTTGCCCGGCCCGACTTGGGCCGAGCATCTGCGGCGCCGGTCCCTCACCCCTTCGTCATGGACGCCAGGCAGGGGACGGCGGGGGCGGTCCAGTCGATCTCCCAGGTCGCCGGCACCGGGGGGCCCGCGTCCGCTTCAGGCGTTTCGTCCGCTGGATCGTAGGAGATGCGCGCCATCGAATTGTCGAAGGCCGCGATCCGCTTATTGTCCCGCCGCGCCGTCTCCGCGTCGATTTCCTGTTTCTCGACGCGGGAGCCGCGGACCATGCGGATCGCGCCGTCGCGCAGGTCGAAGCCGCGATAATAGGTCCGCCCGAAGATCGACGTGTCGAATTCGGTGTTGAACGACCAATGCTCCGGCTTCGTCCCCTCCGGAAGCCGGACGGTGGTGACGTGACAGCTGAATTCGGGCGCGTTGTAGTAGGGCAGGTCCTGGTCCTGATCGGCCGGGCGCACCCGCCGCGCGGGCGGGTTGAAGCCGCCGCCGGGCAGGATCATCGACCACGACCCGTCGCCTTCATCCTCCCAGTCCGCGGGCCCGGTGCCGACGATCGTCATCACGCTCGCCTGCGCCGCCTCGTCGTAGCGCCAGCGCGCCTCGTCGACGGTGTGCCAGGTGTCGCCGACCATCTTCTGCTGCAGGCCGCTGAGCAGCTGGGCCGGGGTCAGCCCGGACAGCTGGATCTGCTGCTGCAGGCCGGCGAGACCGCGCACGATCATCATGGTGGTCTTCCGCGCCGGCGCGTCGAAGCCGGCGCGCGCGTCGATTTCGACCAAGGTGACGGCGTCGGGGCTTTCGGGCGGCCGCCAGGCGCGCCGCTCGATAGTGCTGCCCCGCGCGCTGAGCGGCAGCGTCCAGCGGTAGGGCAGCACCGGATCGAGGCTGGGGCCGGCGACCGGCGGCAACGTGCCGTCCATCCAATAGCCGGCGCCGCCGATCCGCGCCTTGACGAGGACATGGTCGAACAGGCGGGGGCTGGGCAGCCGCTCGTCGAGCCCGTCGTCGGCCCCGCTGTTGCTTGCCAGGACCGGCTCCGCCTCGATGCCGAGCTCGGCGAGCAATCCGAGGAGCAAGGCGGTCTTCCCCTTGCAGTCGCCGTAGCGGCGCTGCCAGGTTTCTTCCGCGGTGGCGGGCGTCAGGTTCCCCCCGTCCAGGCCGACATAGATGTAGCGGACTTCCTGCTGCACCAGCTCGAGCGCGGCGCGCGCGCGATCGAGCGGTTCGGCGTGGGCAGCGGCGATGCGCTGCGCTTCCTGCCTGAGCGGGGAGCCCGGTGCCAGTCGGGACGCCTTGGCGTAGAGGGGCGCGAAATGGCGCGAGATCGCCGCCCAGTCCGAAAAGTCGCTATATTCGACGACGCGCTGCCATGCGTAGCGCACCGGCGCATCCTTGGGCGGGGCGATCGTGGCGGGATTGTCGAAATCGAAGCGGACGCCCCGCGCACCGGTCTTCGCGACGGCGGCCATGTCCGGGGCCATCTTGAGG
>JBKBVA010000287.1:0-3240 GCA_046289665.1 Allosphingosinicella sp. | reverse complement strand
GATGTCGTTCCCCTCCTCGTCGGACATCGTATAGCGCATGCCGGTGATCCGGCAGCGGTCGGTGCCGAGCTTCTCGCAGGCGGCGGCATGCTGCTCCTGGACCGGGCCGATCGCGCGGGCGGGAAGGCGGAAGGCGTAGCGATAGTTGAAGGCGACGCCGGGCGCGGCGGTGGGCGAAACGCCGGGCGGGGCGGGCGGCGCCCTGCCGGACGTTGCCGCGTCGGTCGCCTCGGCGGGGGCATATTCCGCCGTCGAATCGAAGGTCTTGAGATCCTCGCTGGCCTGGCGCTCCTCCGGCGCCCCGCAGCTCGCCAGAAGCAGTACCATCGTCACCGTCAGAGCCTTGCGCATCGCCGTCTCCTCTCTTCTGTTATGCGCAAAACAATATCTCAAAGGTAGAGTTACGGCAACTCCCTTCCCATTCCCGGAAACGGACTGCTATCCCGCCCGCCATGGCAAGCAGCGCGAACGACATCGATCCGATCCAGGATACCCCTTTCGAGCAGGCGCTTTCGCAGCGTTACCTGGTCTACGCCCTCTCGACGATCACGGCGCGCTCGCTGCCGGACGTGCGCGACGGGCTGAAGCCGGTCCACCGCCGCCTGCTCTGGGCGATGCGGCTGCTGCGGCTCGATCCGGCCTCGGGGTACAAGAAGTGCGCGCGCGTCGTCGGCGACGTCATCGGCAAATACCATCCGCACGGAGACCAGTCGGTCTACGACGCGATGGTGCGCCTCGCCCAGACCTTCTCGCTGCGCTACCCTTTGGTCGACGGGCAGGGCAATTTCGGCAATGTCGACGGCGATAACGCCGCGGCGATGCGCTACACCGAGGCGCGGCTGACCCAGGCGGCGAACGACCTGATGGCCGGGCTCGACGAAGGCACGGTCGACTTTCGCGCCACCTACAATGGCGAGGAGGAAGAGCCGGAGGTCTTCCCCGGCCTGTTCCCGAACCTGCTCGCCAACGGCGCCAGCGGCATCGCGGTCGGCATGGCGACCTCGATCCCGCCGCACAATCTCGCCGAGATCGTCGACGCCGCCATCCACCTGATCGACGATCCCCGCGCCGAGCCATCGGCCCTGATGGACTTCGTCTCGGGCCCGGATTTCCCGACCGGCGGCGTGATCGTCGACAGCGCCGAGGCGATCGCGCTCGCCTACCGGACCGGCCGCGGCAGCTTCCGCGTCCGCGCGCGCTGGAGCAGGAGGATCAGGGGCGGGGCACCTGGACGCTGATCATCACGGAGATCCCGTTCCAGGTGCCCAAATCGAAGCTGATCGAGCAGGTGGCGGGGCTGATCGCCGACAAGAAGCTGCCGATCCTCGCCGACATACGCGACGAATCGGACGAGGAAATCCGCATCGTCCTCGAGCCGCGCAGCCGCACCGTCGATCCCCACCTGCTGGTCGAGAGCCTCTACCGGCTCACCGACCTCGAGGTGAAGATCCCGCTCAACATGAACGTGCTGGACGCCGACCGCACGCCGCGGGTGATGGGGCTGAAGGAAGTGCTTTCCGCCTGGCTCGCCCACCAGTTCGAGGTGATGGTGCGCCGGGCCCAGCACCGCATCGCGAAGATCGACGACCGGGTCGAGCTGCTCAAGGGCTATCTGATCGCCTATTTGAACCTCGACCGGGTGATCCAGATCATCCGCAGCGAAGACGAGCCCAAGCCGGTGCTGATCGCCGAGTTCGCTTTGACCGACCGGCAGGCCGAGGCGATCCTCAACATGCGGCTGCGCTCGCTGCGCAAGCTCGAGGAAATGCAGATCCGCAAGGAGCGCGACGCGCTGGAGAAAGAGCGCGACGAGCTCGCCAAGCTCGTCGAATCGACCGCGCGGCAGCGCACCCGGCTGAAGAAGGACCTGACCGCGCTCAAGGCGCGCTACGGCGAGGAGACGGCGCTGGGGCGCCGCCGTACCTCGATCGAGGAAGCGGCGCCGGCGCGCGAGATCCCGCTCGAGGCGATGATCGAGCGCGAGCCGATCACCGTCATCATGTCGCAGCGCGGCTGGATCCGGGCGATGAAGGGCCATGTCGACCTGTCGAACCCGGAGACGATGAAGTTCAAGGAAGGCGACGGGCCGCGCTTCTTCTTCCACGCCCAGACCACCGACAAGATCCTGCTCGCCGCCCCGAACGGCCGCTTCTACACGCTGGCGGCGGACAAGTTGCCCGGCGGGCGCGGCTTCGGGGAGCCGGTGCGGCTGATGGCCGACATCGAAGGGGAGGGCGACATTGCGGCCCTGTTCCCGGCGATGGCGGGGCAGAAACTGCTCGTCGCCTCGTCGGACGGACGCGGCTTCGTCACCAGCGCCGACGCGGCGATCGCCGAGACGCGCAAGGGCAAGCAGGTCGTGAACCTGCGCCCCGGTGCGCGGCTCGCGGTGGTGCGGCGGATCGGCGGCGAGGACGATTATGTGGCGGCGATCGGCGAGAACCGGAAGATGGTCGTCTACCCGCTGTCGGAGCTTCCCGAGATGGGCCGCGGCGCCGGCGTCCAGCTCCAGCGCTACCGCGACGGCGGCCTCTCGGACGCAACCACCTTCCGCTTCTCGGAGGGGCTTTCCTGGCCGATGGGCGGCGAGGGCGGCCGCACCCGGACGGAGACGGACCTCAACCCGTGGCGGACCGCGCGCGGCGCGGCCGGCCGGATGCCGCCGGTCGGCTTCCCGCGCGACAACCGGTTCCCTGGGTAGTTCCCCCTCCCTGCAAGGGAGGGTTAGGGGTGGGTTGGCGAGCAGAGCGAAGCCACTCCAGCGTCGGCGCTGCTCCCGCCTTCGGCGGACCCACCCCCGGCCCCTCCCTTGCAGGGAGGGGGGTTAGGCCAGCGTAGCCCTGACGTGCCTCTCCGCGATGGCCCGCTGGGTCGCCGCGTCGGCGGGGAAGCCGCGTTCGGACCATTCGCGCTCGACCGCCTGGAAGGTGCGGGCGACGACCGGCCCCGGCTCCAGGCCCATGGCGATGAGGTCGCCGCCGCCGAGCTTGAGGCGCGGGCGCTCCCAGCCGGAAAGGGTCGCTGCGGCGGCGGGGTCGTCGTCGCCGAGGAGAATGCGGTCGACCGCCTCGTCGCGGCCGATGCGGTAGGCGAGGACCGGCGGGGCGCCGGCGTCGCCGCGGTCGATGCGCATCGATACGTCGAGGAACACCGTCTGGCCCGGCCCGACCTTGATGGTGCGCGGCTCGTCGGGGGCGCTCGGGTGGCGGAACGTGACGTAGTGTTTGCCGGGCGTGAGGG
>JBKBVA010000286.1:1063-3258 GCA_046289665.1 Allosphingosinicella sp. | reverse complement strand
GGCGGGGCCGGCGCTGCGGGCGCCACCGCCGGCGTCGTCAACCGCACGGCGGGCGAGACGGCCGAATATGTCAACGCCGCCCAGCGCTGGGCGGTCGAGCAGACCCGGCTCGGTATCCCGCTGCTTCTCCACGAGGAAGGCCTCCACGGCTATGTCGCGCGCGGTGCGACCAGCTTCCCGCAATCGATCGCGCTCGCCTCCACCTGGGATCCGGAACTGGTCGAGCGGATCTTCGCGGTGGCGGCGCGCGAGATGCGCGCGGCCGGCCCGCAGCTCGTCCTCTCGCCCGTCGTCGACATCGCCCGCGATCCGCGCTGGGGCCGCATCGAGGAGACCTATGGCGAGGACCCGTATCTCACCGGCGAGATCGGCCTCGCCGCGATCAGGGGATTCCAGGGAATCACCCTGCCGCTCGCCCCGGACAAGGTGCTGGTGACGCTCAAGCACCTGACCGGCCACGGCCAGCCCGAAAACGGCACCAATATCGGCCCGGCGGACATTTCGGAGCGCAACCTGCGCACCAACTTCTTCCCGCCCTTCGAGCGGGCGATCAGCGAGCTTCCGGTGCTCTCGGTCATGGCCTCGTACAACGAGATCGACGGCATCCCCAGCCACGTCAGCCACTGGCTGCTGCGCGACGTGCTGCGCAAGGAATGGGGCTTCAAAGGGGCGGTGGTGAGCGACTATTTCGCGATCCGCGAGCTCACCACCCGCCACAAGATGACCGACGACATCAAGACCGCCGCCGAATGGGCGATCGAGGCGGGCGTCGATTCCGAAATGCCGGACGGCGAAGGCTTCGTGCATCTGCCCGAGCTGGTCCGCTCCGGCCGCGTCTCCGAAAACCTCGTCGACGATGCGGTGCGGCGGCTTTTGACGATGAAGTTCCAGGCCGGCCTGTTCGAAAACCCCTATGCGGACGCCGCCACGGCCGATGCGAAGACCGCCACGCCGGACGCCATCGCGCTCGCCCGCGAGGCGGCGCGCAAGGCGATGGTGCTGCTCAAGAACGATCGCGGCGTGCTCCCGCTCGACGCGGCGAAGATAAGCCGCATGGCGGTGATCGGCACCCACGCCCGCGACACGCCGATCGGCGGCTATAGCGACGAGCCGCGCCATGTGGTGAGCGTGCTCGAAGGCATGCAGAACGTCGCGAAAGGCAAGTTCGACGTCGATTATGCCGAAGGCGTGCGCCTCACCGAGAGCCGCTCCTGGTCCGCCGATGCGGTCGATCTCGTGCCGGAGGCGGTGAACCGCAAGCTGATCGCCGAGGCGGTCGAGACGGCGAAGAAGGCCGACGTCGTCGTCATGGTGCTCGGCGACAACGAGCAATTGAGCCGCGAAGCCTGGGCCGACGCCCATCTCGGCGACCGCGCCTCGCTCGATCTCGTCGGCCAGCAGGAGGATCTCGCCCGCGCCATCTTCGCGCTCGGCAAGCCGACCGTCGTCATCCTGCTCAACGGCCGCCCGCTCGCGGTGAACTATCTCGCGGAGAATGCGCCGGCCCTGATCGAGGGCTGGTATCTCGGTCAGGAGACGGGAAATGCCGTCGCCGACGTGGTGTTCGGCAAGGCCAATCCGGGCGGCAAGCTGCCGGTCTCGGTCGCGCGCCATGTCGGCCAGCTGCCGGTCTTCTACAACCACAAGCCGACCGCGCGGCGCGGCTATCTGTTCGACACGACCAAGCCGCTCTACCCGTTCGGATACGGTCTCAGCTACACCAGCTTCTCGATCTCGCAGCCGCGCCTCGTCCGGCCGACGGTGAAGATGGGCGAGAATGCCGTCGTCGAGGTGGACGTCGCCAATAGCGGCCGCGTCGCCGGAGACGAGGTCGTCCAGCTCTACGTCCGCGACGACCAGGCGTCGGTGACGCGGCCGGTGCTCGAGCTCAAGCGTTTCGAGCGGGTGACGCTGAAGCCCGGCGAGCGCCGCACCGTCCGCTTCGAGCTGACCCCGGCCGACCTCTCTTTCTGGGGCCGCGACATGAAGCGGATCGTTGAGCCCGGCACCTTCACGATCAGCGCGGGGCCCAATTCGGTCGACCTCAAGAGCGCGACGCTGACAGTGGCGGAGCGCTGAGCATGGCGATGCTGTGCATGGCCGCCGCCCTCGCGCTCGCCTGCGCGCCGCCGCCGCCGGGCGACGCGCCGAACCCGGTGCGGCTCAACCAGATCGGGCTGCTCGCCGACGGGCCG
>JBKBVA010000286.1:0-1053 GCA_046289665.1 Allosphingosinicella sp. | reverse complement strand
AAGCGGGCGATGGTCGCCCACCCATCGCGCGCGCCGCTGCCCTGGCGCCTGCTCGCCTCGCGGCGGGAGGTGGCCAGCGGCATGACGCAGGTGTTCGGCGCCGATCCGGCCTCGGGCGAGCACGTCCACCGCATCGACTTTTCCGGGGTCACGGCGCCGGGCCAGTCCTACCAACTCGTGGTGGACGGCCGGGCGAGCCGCCTCTTCACCGTCTCGGACGCGGTCTACGACCGGCTGCCCTATGACGCGCTCGCTTATTTCTACCACAACCGCGCCGGCACGCCGATCGAGGCGCGCTTCGCCGGCGGCGAGCGCTGGGCGCGTCCGGCGGGGCATGCGAGTGAAGTGGCGGGCTGCGTTTCCGGCGCCGATCCGAGCGGCAATGTCTGGCCCGGCTGCGGCGCGGACTATCGCCTCGACGTCACCGGCGGCTGGTACGATGCCGGGGATCACGGCAAATATGTCGTGAACGGCGGCATCGCGCTCTGGACGCTCCTCAACGCCTACGAGACCGGCACCGCCCTGTTCGCCGACGGCACCGCGAAGCTCCCCGAGGCCGGCAACGGCGTAAGCGACATCCTCGACGAAGCCCGCTGGCAAATGGAATTCATGCTCCGCATGCAGGTGCCGGACGGGACGCGGCTGCGCGTGCCGGTCGGCGTCAAGCGCGCCGCGTCGGGCATGGCCTTCACCGAGATCGACGCCTCCGGCATGGCGCACCACAAGGTGGCCGACGAGACGTGGACGCCGCTGCCGACCGCGCCGCACGAGGATAGGGAAAGGCGCATCCTCTTCCCGCCCGCGACCGGCGCGACCTTGAACCTCGCCGCCACCGCCGCCCAGTGCGCGCGGATCTGGCGGGAGATCGATCCCGCTTTCTCCGCCCGCTGCCTCGCCGCCGCCGAACGCGCTTGGGACGCGGCGCAGCGCAACCCGGAGGTCTATCCGGTCGCCGCCTTCACCGGCAGCGGCGGCTATGGCGACGGCGACTTTTCGGACGAAATCTACTGGGCCGCCGCCGAATTGTTCGCGGCGACCGGCAAGCCGGCCTAT
>JBKBVA010000285.1:0-3347 GCA_046289665.1 Allosphingosinicella sp. | reverse complement strand
GAACCCGCTTCAACTCCCCGACCTCCACGCCGTTCTCCACGAGCAGGCGGTTGACCGCCGCCGCCTCGTCGAGCTTGTGCATCGTCGCATTGGGCAGGCCGAAATCGACCACCGGCGCGATCGCGATCAGGAAGCGCCCGTCCGAGGTGCCGCCGCCGGTCGAAAGCCTGGGCTCGACCCCCGTTTCCTCCCGGATCGCCGCGGTGACCAGGTCGTAGAGCGGCCCCGGCGGGGTCAGGAACGCCTCGCCCGACACCTTCGCCTGCACGGTGGCGCCGGGCGCCTGCTCCTCGGCCACCCGCCGCACCATCGCGATCAGCGCCTCGCCCTCGTGGAGGTTGTTGAAGCGGATGTTGAGCTGGGCGGTGGCCGCGCCGGGAATGATGTTGGTCGCCGCCGTCGGCGTGGCGAGCGCGGTGAATTCGAGGTTGGAAGGCTGGAAGGCCTCGGTGCCGTCGTCGAGGTGGATCGCATCGAGCGCCGCGACGATCCGCGCCAGCTTCGGCACCGGATTGTCGGCCCGGTGCGGATAGGCGACGTGCCCCTGCACGCCCGGTACGCTCAGCCACATGTTGACGGTGCCGCGCCGCCCGATCTTCACCACGTCGCCGAGCCGGTCTTCCGACGTCGGCTCGCCGATCAGGATCATGTCGGGCCGGATGCCGCGTTCCGCCATCCACGCCATCAGCGCGCGCGTGCCGTAGACGGACGGGCCTTCCTCGTCGCCGGTGATGATCAGGCTGACGGTGCCGCCATGCTCCGGCACCTCCGCGCAGGCGGCGACGAAGGCGGCGATCCCGCCCTTCATGTCGACCGCGCCGCGCCCGTGGAGCAGCCCGCCGCGTATCTCCGGCTCGAACGGGTCGCCGGTCCAGCCCTCGCCCGCCGGCACCACGTCGAGATGCCCGGCAAAGGCGAAATGCGGCGATCCGCTGCCGCGGGTGGCGAAGAGGTTCTCGACCGGCCCGTCCGGCGCCTCGCCGGAGAGGAAGCGGTGGACCTCGAAGCCGAGCGGCACGAGCGCCGCCTCCAGCACGTCGAACACCGCCCCCGTCGCGGGGGTGACGCTGGGGCAGGCGATGAGGCGTGCGGCGAGGTCGACGGGGTCGAGCGGGCGGATTGCGGATGTCATGCCACCTCGCCTAGCAACGGGGCGGCGGCTTGCACAGCGGGAGGGACACCATGCCGAAGCTCGACCTCGACTCCATCGAACAGACCAATCGCACCGGCTATCCGGCGCCGTGGAGCGAGCCGATGGCGAAGCGCCGCTACCGCCGCCTCGGCGCCGCCGCGGGCCTCGAGGATTTCGGCGTCAGCCACGTCGTGCTGGAGCCGGGCGGCATCTCCAGCCAGCGCCACTGGCACGAGGGCGAGGACGAGTTCGTCGTGATGCTCGAAGGCGAAGCGGTGCTGGTCGAGGAGGAGGGCGAGACCGTGTTGCGTCCCGGCGATTGCGCGGCGTGGAAGAAGGGGGTCCCGAACGGCCACCAGCTCGTCAACCGCAGCGACGCGCCCTGCACCTTCGTCGCCGTCGGCCGGGTGGCCGCCACCGACTGCCACTATCCCGACGTCGACATGCATCTCGATTCGGCCACCGGCCGCTTCACCCACAAGGACGGCACGCCTTATGCGGCCGGCGTCTCGTAGCGCTCGATCGTCCAGGGCTCTTCCTGCGCCGCCTCCAGCCATTCGCGCAGCCACGGATGGGACAGCATCGCCTCCATATAGGCGGCGGCGAAGCGGGGGACGGGAATCGAATAGGTGACGAAGCGGGTGACGATCGGCGCGAACATGATGTCGACCGCGCCGAACGTGCCGAACAGGAAGGGCCCGCCGCCGCCGTGGCGGGCGCGGGCCTCGGCCCACAGTTCGAGGATGCGGATCACCTCGGCATGGACCTCTTCGGACAGGTCCTTGGGCGGATATTGCTTGCGCAGGTTCATCGGGCATTCGCGCCGCAGATTTTCGTAGCTCGAATGCATTTCGGCGGCCATCGAGCGCGCCATGCCGCGGGCGACCTCGTCCTTGGGCCAGTAGCGGGCGCGGTCGGTCTTGTCGGACAGCCATTCGACGATGGCGAGCGAATCCCAGATCACCGCCTTGTCGTCCCACAGCACCGGCACCTTGCCGCCCGAGGGCGCGAACTCGGCGCCGCGGCGGCGCTTGTCCCACTCCTCGTCGAACATCGGGACGGTGATCTCCTCGAACGGGAGCCCCGATTGCTTCACGGCCAGCCAGCCGCGCAGCGACCAGGATGAATAGGCCTTGTTGCCGATGATGAGCTTGAGCATCGTCCTCCCTTCGCTTCATTGGCCAACGCCCGCGCGGCGGCTCGGCTCCATATCGCGCGCGGCCCAAACGAGAAAGGCCGCCCGGCTCGGCTGAGCGGGGCGGCCTTTCCGTTCGCGTCGCGAAAGAGGCTCAGGCGTCGGCCGTCGTCTCTTCGGCGGTCTCGCCGCCCTCGGCGCCGGCGTCCGGCGCGTCGGTGGCGATCTCGCCCGGCTCGGCATTGGGGTCGCGCTCTTCGGTGAAGCCGGCGACGTCCTTCTCGAACATTTCGGCCATCACGTCGACGCCCTGCGCCTGCAGTTCGGCCTCTTCCGGCGACCGGGCGACGTTGACGCGGACGGTGACGGACACCTCCGGATGCAGCGCCACCTTCACGTCCTGAAGGCCGAGCGTCTTGATCGGCTTGTCGAGCACGATCTGGTTCTTGGCGACCTTGTGGCCCTGCGCCTCAAGCGCCTCGGCGAGGTCGCGCGCGGTGACCGAGCCGTAGAGCTGGCCGACGTTGGAGGCCTGGCGGATCAGCTGGATGCTGGCGCCGTCGATCCCCTTCGATTCCTTCTCGGCGGCCGCGCGGCGCTCGGCGTTCTGCGCCTCGATCCGTTCGCGGTTCGCCTCGAACACCTTGCGGTTCGCTTCGTTGGCGCGCAGCGCCTTGCCGTTGGGGAGCAGGAAGTTACGGGCATAGCCGTTCTTCACCGTCACCACGTCGCCGATCGCGCCGAGCTTCTCGATCCTCTCGAGCAGAATGACTTCCATGTGCCCGGCTCCTTATTTCACGACGTAGGGGAGGAGGCCGAGATGCCGCGCGCGCTTGATCGCCTGGGCGAGTTCGCGCTGCTTCTTGGCCGAAACCGCGGTGATGCGGCTGGGGACGATCTTGCCGCGCTCCGAGACGAAGCCCTGGAGCAGGCGGACGTCCTTATAGTCGATGACGGGAGCGTCCTTGCCCGAGAAGGGGCAGCTCTTGCGGCGGCGGAAAAATGGGCGTGCCATGATGCTGGATCCTTCTCTTAAGCGTCGTCGTCGCGGCCGCGGCCGCCACGGTCACCGCGATCTCC
>JBKBVA010000284.1:0-3367 GCA_046289665.1 Allosphingosinicella sp. | reverse complement strand
GCCGGGGCCGGCGGCGCAGGCGGCGCCTCGGGCGCTTCGGGGGGCTCCGGCGCCTCGGGCGCCTGCTCGACGAACTCGAGCGCGGCGACCGGCGCGGCGATGCCGACGCACAAAGCCATGGCCGCGAAGGTCCAGAAGGAGCCGGAGCGGCGCCCGATCCGGCCCTCGACGATCGCCCGGACCCGGCGGGCGAGGCCCGGCTGGCGCGCGGCGATGGCGTTGGCGGGCAGGGCGACGGTGCCGGACTGGCGCGCCCAGTCGAGCAGGGTCTGGGCGTAGCGGGCGGGCGCGACCCGCTCCACCGCGTGGCTGTCGGCGGCTTCCTCGGCCTGCTGCGCGATTTCGCGGTCGAGCAGCCACACCAGCGGATTGAACCAGAACAAGGCGACGCCGATCCGCGAGGCGACCAAAGCCGGCCAGTCGCGGCGCAGGACGTGGGCGGTCTCGTGCGCCAGGATCGCGTCGGCATCCTCGGGCCGGTCGAGCGCGTCGGGATCGAGCAGGATCACCGGGCGCAGCAGGCCCCAGCTCAGGGGCGAATCGATCTCGTGGCTGACGAGCAGCCGGATGTCGCGGTCGCCGGCCCCGGCGCGCTCCAGAGCGCCGAGCCATTCCGGCGAGATCACCTCCTCGGCTTCCGCCGTCCAGCGGCGCAGCGTCAGCAGCCCCGCGACCAGCCGGCCGCCGACCATCGCGACGCCGCCGAGATAGAGAAGGAAGAAGAGCAGGCTGGGATCGCTCCAGTCGCCGCCCGGCGACGAGGCGGCGGTGCCGAGCGTCACCATCGTCTCGGGCGAGGCGAGCTCCGCCGCGCTCCAGTCGGCCGGCGCCATGGCGGGGGCCGCGGCGGCTTGCGCCGGCGCCGCCGTCTCCACGACGAGCGCGGGGAAGGCCAGGGCGACCACCGGAAGCAGCAGCAGGAAGGCGAGGCCGACGCGCAGCACGGCGCCGCGATCGGCGGCCGAGCGGGAGCGCAGCAGCGCCACGAGGAGGAGGGCGGCGCCGGCGATCAACGCCGACTTCCAGGCCATTTCGAGCAGAAAGGAATAGCTCATTGTTGACGCTCCTTCGCTTCGTCGATCGCGCGCTGCAGCGCGTCCAGTTCTTCGGGCTTCAGCGATTTGGACAGGCCCAGAAGCGCGGTCGCGGCGCTGACCGCCGATCCGTCGAAAAAGGTCCTGACCATTTGCTGGAGCGCCGATTCGCGCACCTTCGCGGCCTGCGGCACGCTGCGGTAGATGTAGGTCTGCTCCTCGGTGCGGTGCTTCACCAGGCCCTTGGCCTCCAGCCGCGACAGCAGGGTGCGCACCGCCGACTGGCTCGGCGCGTCGGCCATCGCCCGGCGCACGTCCGCCGCGGTGGCTTCGCCCGCGCTGCAGAGGATCTCGAATATCTCGCGCTCGCGGCGCGGCAGTTTCCCGATCATGTCTCTCTCACTGGTTACATTTGTAACATGCTACGTTTGTAGTGGGGACGCAAGCCCCTTCGTCGACGCCGCGGGCGGGTTCGTCGAAACGCGGCTCCGGCGTGCGCAACCCGCCCCGCTCATCCTGAGTAGCCGGTGAGCCTGTCGAACCGGCGTATCGAAGGACGCACGGCGCTTGTCCTTCGATACGGGGCTTCGACTTCGCTCAGCCCCTACTCAGGATGAGCGGTGTTGGTGGAAGCGGGCGAAAAATCCGCTAGACCGCACCTCGTGGCAGACCTGTTCCAGAACGATCCCCCGCCGCCGCCGGCGGACGCGCCGCCGCCGGACAGCGCGCCGCTCGCCGACCGGCTGCGGCCGCGCAGCCTGGAGGAGGTGGTCGGACAGGACCATCTCACCGGGCGCGAGGGCGCGATCGGGCGGATGGTGGCGGCCGGCAAGCTCGCCTCGATGATCCTGTGGGGGCCGCCCGGCACCGGCAAGACGACCATCGCCCGCCTGCTCGCCGACGCCGTCGGCATGCGGTTCGTCGCCATCTCGGCGGTCTTCTCCGGCGTCGCGGACCTCAAGAAGGTGTTCGCCGAGGCCCGCGACTTCGCCCGCGCCGGCAGGCAGACGCTGCTGTTCGTGGACGAGATCCACCGCTTCAACCGCGCCCAGCAGGACGGCTTCCTCCCCTATGTCGAGAACGGCACCGTCGTCCTCGTCGGCGCGACCACCGAGAACCCCTCCTTCGAGCTCAACGCCGCCTTGCTCTCCCGCGCCCAGGTGCTGATCCTCAACCGCCTCGACGCGGCGGCGCTCGGCCGGCTCCTCGACCGCGCCGAGACGCTGGTCGGCCGGCCCCTGCCCGTCACGCCCGAAGCGCGCGACGCCCTCGTCGCCACCGCCGACGGCGACGGACGCTTCCTCCTCAACCAGGCCGAAACGCTGTTCTCGATCGACCTCGACGCGCCGCTCGATCCCGCCGCCTTGTCCGCTTTGCTCCACCGCCGCGTCGCGGTCTACGACAAGGACCGGGAGGGGCATTACAACCTCATCTCCGCGCTGCACAAAGCGATGCGCGGCTCGGACCCGCAGGCCTCCCTCTACTATCTCGCCCGGATGCTGACGGCGGGCGAGGAGCCGCTCTACGTGCTGCGCCGGATCGTCCGCTTCGCGAGCGAGGACATCGGCCTCGCCGACCCCCAGGCGCTCGTCCAGTGCCTCGCCGCCAAGGACGCCTACGATTTCCTCGGCTCGCCCGAGGGCGAGCTCGCCATCGTCCAGGCCTGCCTCTATTGCGCCACCGCGCCCAAATCGAACGCCGCCTACAAGGCGCAGAAGGCCGCCTGGCGCAGCGCCAGGGAGACGGGGTCGCTGATGCCGCCCCGCAACATCCTCAACGCGCCGACCAGGCTCATGAAAGACATCGGCTACGGCAAGGGGTACACCTATGATCACGACGCCGAAGGCGGCTTTTCGGGCGACGATTACTGGCCCGAGGAGATGCAGCCCCAGACCTTCTACACCCCCACCGACCGCGGCTTCGAAAAGCGCGTCGCCGAGCGGCTGGCCTGGTGGGAGGAAAGGCGCGGTGAGCGGAACATGTGATCCCGTCATGCCAGCGAAGGCTGGCATCCATGCCGCGCCGTCACCGCACGCCGCGAAGGCAGCATGGACCCCGGCCTTCGCCGGGGTGACGGCATGGCTCTGCGCCCTGTTCCTCCTCGCCGCCCCGGCCGCCGCCCAGACCGACCGGCCCGAATATCGCCGCGCCCTCGCCGCGGGCTATGTGGCGAGCTTCACCTGCAGCAACTGGTTCAACGCCGGCGTCCCGGCCGAGCGCACCCGCGCCGACGACCTGCGCGGCACCTATGCCGAGCTGCAGCCGCTCTTCGCGGAGCTGACGCCCGAGATCGACCGCACCCGCAAGGTCGTCTCCGTCGCCTACGATCCCGC
>JBKBVA010000283.1:0-3385 GCA_046289665.1 Allosphingosinicella sp. | reverse complement strand
AGGCGAAATGGTGCTCGGGGCCGCGCAGCATGTCGGGCGAGGCGCCGGAGAAGGGCGTCGCCTCTGCGCCGCTGCGGAACTTCAGGCGGTGGAGCGAGGGCGCCCATTCGGTGACCCAGGCGCCCGCCACCGCGAGCAGGCCGCTCGCCCCCTCGACCATGACGCGGCGCGTATCCTCGAGCGTGGCGCCGACGAGGGCGATGCGGAGCGGCTCCTCGCGGGCGATCTGCGCGGTGATCCACTTCGCGCCGGCGAGCGTCTTGCCGAAGCCGCGGCCGGCCATCAGCACCCAGGTCCGCCAGTCCCCCTCGGGCGGGAACTGGCCCCGATGCGCCCAGCTTCGCCAGTCGAGATCGAGCGAATCGCGCTCCTCCGCGCCGAGCAGTTCCAGCGCCCTGGTGCGCTGCTCCAGCGGCAGCGAGAGCAAATAGGCGACGAAGTCCGTGTCCGGCGGCAGATCGGGAAGGTCAGGACGCGCCACGGCTGCGCTCGAAGGCGGAGAGCTTCTTGAGGATCGAATCGCGCATCTCGTCGAGGCTGCGCGGGCGGGCGCGCCAGCCGGGCGCCTTGCCCTCGCCGCGCACCTCGGGGCGGTGGAGCTTCAGCACCGCGATCGCCTCGGCCACCGTCATGGCGGGGATCGGCGAATCCGGGTCCGGGCCGCGGCCGTCGAGCAGGCGCTCGGCGGTCTCGACCAGCAACGCCTCGATCCGGGCATAGCCTTGCGAGGTGGCCTCGAAGCAGAGGCGCGCGAAGACCGGATCGCGGCGGCGGCGGCGGAAGATCGCTTCCTTCGAGAAGCCGGTGCGCTTCGCCGAGAGGCTGTAATTGCAGGTGGCGCCGAGGTGATCGAGGAAGATCTCCTGCGCCTCCTCGCTCCAGCGGTGGCCGCGCGTCTCGACCAGCTGGGACCCGTCCTTGCCGCCCGCCCGCACGCACAGACCCGCCGGCCCGAGGCCGGGCCGCTTCCTCTTCGCCATGATCGCAGCTCCCCACCGAATCGCTGTTCTGGATATGTTCCACAGGCGAGCGGGAGAGTCAACGAAAAAGAACCGGATGGGTTAGCGGCGGGTGGGAGCTCCCTTATCCTCCATCCGGTTGTCCGGGCCGAACATGCGCTCCTTCAGCGCGTGCATGTCGCCCGATTGCGCCTGGCTTTCGAGCCGCTCGAGGTCGCGGGCGCGATATTCCTCCTCGACGCGGGCGGCCTCGTCCGCATCGACGCCGAGCGCCTCGAGCGCGGCGCGGCCCATGGCGATGGCGGATTCGAACACCTCGCGCACCGTGTAGCGCAGGTCGAGCGGGTCGAGCTCGACGAGCTGGAGCCGGTCGAAGACGCGGACCAGCACGGCGGCCTGGGGATAGGCTTCGAGGATCGGCTCGAGGCGGCGGGCGGTCAGCGCGTTGCCGTCGATGCAGAAGAGCAGGGCCTGGGCGTGCTCGGCGCCGGCCTGGCGGAGCAGGTCGAGGCGGGTGCCGTCGCCATAATAGACCTTCATGCCGAAGCTGCCGCTGAGCTCGATCTGGCTGGGCTTGGAATCGATCAGGGTGACGGTGATGCCCTTGGCCATCAGCATCTGCGACGCGGTCTGGCCGAAGCGGCCGTAGCCGACGACGATCGCGCTGGTCACCTCGGAGAGTTCGGGGCCTTCGAGCTTGTCCGCGTCGCGCACCGAGCCGCGCCGGTCCATCCAGTCGTTCAGCATCATCAGGAAGGGCGTCGAGGCCATCGAGATGGTGACGATCGCGCCGAACAGGGAGGCCGCCTCCGCCTCGATGAGCAGCGCCCGCTGGGCGACGGTGAACAGCACGAAGGCGAACTCGCCGCCCTGGCTGAGCAGCAGGCCGAGCTTCACCGCGGCGCGGGTCTCGACCCCGAAGGCGCGGGCGAGGGCGAACAGGACGAGCGCCTTCACCGCGATCAGCGCCGCCGCCATGGCGAGCACGAAGGCGGGCTGGGCGAGGATCGCGTCGACGTCGAGCAGCATGCCGATGGCGATGAAGAACAGGCCGAGGAGGACCGAGCGGAACGGATCGATGTCCGCCTCGATCTCGTGCCGGTAGGGGGAATCGGCGAGCATCACGCCGGCGATGAAGGCGCCGAGCGCGGCGGAGAGGTGGAGCGCCTCCATCACCGCGGCGCTGGCCAGCACGATGAACAGGCCGGCGACGATGAACAGCTCGCGCTCCGCCACCCGGCCGACGAGGCGGAACAGCGGGTTGATCAGGAAGCGGCCGACGAGGACGAGGGCGACGATCGCCCCCACCGTGTAGAGGCCGAGCTGCCAGCCGGGCGGCGTCCCCGGATCGACCGGCGCGCGCGACAGGGCCGCGACGATGGTGATCAGCGGCACGACCGACAGGTCCTGGAAGAGCAGGATCGAGAAAGCGCGCTCGCCGGGCCGCGTGTTGATGTCACCCGAGGCGCGCAGGCTCGGCAGCACCTGGGCGGTGGAGGAGAGGCCGAGCGGCAGCCCGATGGCGAGCGCGGCGGCGAGGCTGAAGCCGGTCGTGAAGTAGATGAGCGCGGTGACGGCGAGGCCGGAGAACACCACCTGCAGCAGGCCGAGGCCGAAAATGTCGCGGCGCAGGCGCAGCAGGCGGCCGGGGCTCAGTTCGAGGCCGATCAGGAAGAGCAGCAGCACGATGCCGAGATCGGCGATGTGGAGGATCGAATCGGCCGGCGCCTGGATGATGCCGAGCCCGTCGGGCCCGATCGTCATGCCGGCGACGAGATAGCCGAGCACCGCGCCCAGCCCGAAGCGGCGGAACAGCATGACGAACAGCATCGCCGCGCCGAGCATGATGACCCCGTCGCGCAGGACGAAGGCGGCGGCTTGCTCGCCCCCGTGCATCAGGCGCGGACCCTGGCGGGCGCAGCGGCGGCAGCGGCTTCGGCGGCGGCGGCGGCCTCGGCGGCGGCCTCGAAGGCGAGCAGGATCGAGGCGTGGCGGGCGGCGAACGGCCGCGCGGGGGCGAAGATGTCGAGGCCGGGCCAGGCGCCGGGATCCGCGCGCCGGCCGGAGAGCCAGCCGGCGAAGGCGTCGCGCGCTTCGGCGAGGTCGGCGGCGGTGCGGCCGGAGGCGTGGGTGCCCATCAAAGCGGCGGAGGCCTGGCCGAGCGCGCAGGCGCTTACCTCCTGCCCGAGCGCGGCAATTCGCCCCGCCTCGTCCAGGACGACGTCCACGGCGACGCGGCTGCCGCACACGGGAGAGCGCCTCTCGGCGCTCCCCTGCGGCGCATCGAGCCGGCCGAGATGGGGAATCGCCGCGGCAAGGCGCAGGATGTCCCTTGTGTAGAGCGCGCTGGTCACATCCCGCCTCTACGGGCTGCCACAGCCCACGCCAAGGCTTTCCGGCTGGTGGGGCGCGGTGCCGGCTGTGCC
>JBKBVA010000282.1:0-3398 GCA_046289665.1 Allosphingosinicella sp. | reverse complement strand
GCCTGCTACCGCCGCGGCGGTCCGCTCACCATCACCGACTGCAACGTGGTGCTGGGCAAGATCCGGCCGGAGCATTTCCCTGCCGTGTTCGGAGAGAATGGCGACGAGACGATCGACGCGGCGGCGTCGCGGGCGCTGTGCGCGGCGATCGGCCGCGAGGCGGGGATGACGGCGGAGGAGGTGGCGGAAGGCTTCGTGCGGATCGCCGTCGACAATATGGCCAACGCGATCAAGCAGATCTCGATCGCCCGCGGCCACGACGTCACACGCTACACGCTTGCCTGCTTCGGCGGGGCGGGCGGGCAGCATGCCTGCCTCGTCGCCGACGCGCTGGGGATCGGGCGGGTGATGATCCACCCGCTCGCCGGCGTGCTCTCGGCCTACGGGATGGGCGTCGCCGACATGGTCGAGCTCCGCCAGCGCAGCCTCGGCGGCGACGCGCTGGAGCCGGTGCTGGCGGCGCTGGAGGCGGAGGCGGTCGCGGCCTTGCGGGCGCAGGGCGTGGAGCGGGCGGAGGTGACGCGGCGGGCGGCGCTTCGCTACGAGGGCAGCGACAGCACGCTCGAGGTTCCGGTGTCGGAAGCGATGGCGGCGGAGTTCGCCGCGCTCCACCGCCAGCGCTTCGGCTTCGTGTCGGACGCGCCGGTGGTGATCGAGACGGCGGTGGTGGAGGCGGTGGGCACCAGTGCCTCCCCATCGCGCAGCGATGGGGAGGGGGACCACGCGGAGCGTGGTGGAGGGGTAGCTGGCGGAGGCCTGAGCCCTTTACCCCTCCACCACCCTGCGGGTGGTCCCCCTCCCCATGCTGCGCATGGGGAGGCAGTGTATGACCGTTCCTCCCTCGCTCCCGGCGACCGCATCGCCGGCCCGGCGCTGATCATCGACCCCTCCGCCACCACCGTGGTCGAGCCCGGCTGGCAGGCGGAGGTGGACGCTCTCGCCAACCTCATCCTCACCCGCATCGTGCCGCGCGAGGCCGCCCACGCGATCGGCACCGAGGCCGATCCGGTGATGCTGGAGGTGTTCAACAATCTGTTCATGGCGGTCGCCGAGGAGATGGGGGTGGCGCTCCAGAACACGGCCTCCTCGGTCAACATCAAGGAGCGGCTCGATTTCTCCTGCGCCGTCTTCGACCGCGAGGGCGCGCTGATCGCCAATGCGCCGCACATACCGGTCCATCTCGGCTCGATGGGCGATTCGATCCGCACGATCATCGACGCGCGCGGCGACGGGCGCGACGGGCGCGGCATGAAGACGGGCGACGCCTATGTGCTGAACGCGCCCTATCGCGGCGGCACCCACCTGCCCGACATCACCGTGATCATGCCGGTCTTCGCGGGCGACGCCGATGCGAGCCCCGCCTGGTACGTCGCGGCGCGCGGCCACCATGCCGACATCGGCGGCATCGCGCCCGGATCGATGCCGCCGGGGAGCCGGACGGTGCACGAGGAAGGGGTGCTGATCGACAACGAACTGCTGGTCGACGAGGGGCGCTTCCTTGAGGCGGAGATGCGGGCCCTGCTCGGCGCGGGCGAATGGCCGGCGCGCAATCCGGACCGCAACATCTCGGACCTGAAGGCCCAGGTCGCCGCCTGCGCGCGCGGCGCCGCCGAGCTGCGGCGGGTGGCGGGCGAATATGGGCGGGACGTGATCGACGCCTATATGGGCCACGTCATGGCGAATGCCGAGGAAGCGGTGCGGCGGCTGATCGGCCGCCTCTCCGACGGGCATTTCCGCTACGAGATGGACAACGGCGCCGAGATCTGCGTGACCGTCACCGTGGATTCGGCGACGCGCTCGGCAATCGTCGACTTCACCGGCACCAGCGCGCAGCAGCCCAACAATTTCAACGCGCCTTATTCGATCTGCCGCGCCGCGACGCTCTACGTCTTCCGCACCATGGTCGACGACGCAATCCCGATGAACGACGGGTGTTTGCGGCCGATCCGGCTCGTCGTGCCGGAAGGATCGATGCTCAACCCCGGTTATCCGGCGGCGGTGGTGGCGGGGAACGTCGAGACCAGCCAGGCCGTCACCGACTGCCTGTTCGCCGCCTGCCGGGCGCTCGCGCCGAGCCAGGGTACGATGAACAATTTCACCTTCGGCAACGACCGCCACCAATATTACGAGACGATCGCCGGCGGGGCAGGGGCGGGGCCGGACTTCGACGGGGCCAGCGCGGTGCAGACCCACATGACCAACAGCCGCCTCACCGACGCCGAGGTGCTGGAGACGCGCTATCCGGTGCTGCTCGAGCGCTTCGCCATCCGCCGCGGCTCGGGCGGGGCGGGGGCGCACCGGGGCGGCGACGGCGTGGTGCGGCGCTTGCGGTTCCTCGAGCCGATGCGGGCGGGAATCCTGTCGAACCGCCGGCGCGTGCCGCCGCGCGGGATCGAGGGCGGGGGCGATGCGATGCCGGGCGTCAACCGCGTCGTCCGCGCCGACGGGCGCGAGGAGCTGCTCAGCGCCACCGCCGCCGCCGACATGGCGCCCGGAGACGTTTTCGAAATCCACACGCCGGGGGGAGGGGGATATGGAGCTCTCGTCCCTCCCCGCGCGAAGCGGGGGGAGGGGGACCACCCGCAGGGTGGTGGAGGGGTAGCGGACGAGGCCGCGCCATCTACCCCTCCACCCCGCTTCGCGGGGTCCCCCTCCCCATCTGCGATGGGGAGGCACAAATGACCGCCACGCCCTTCGTCCTCATCGGCATCCTGATCGTCGTCGCGGGCTTCGCGCTGAAGCTCAATCCGATGCTGGTGGTGACGGTCGCCGCGCTGGTCACCGGGCTGATCGCGGGGATGGACCCGGTCGAGGTCGTCTCCACCTTCGGCAAGGCGTTCAACGACAATCGCATCATCGCCATCGTCTGGATCGTGCTGCCGGTGATCGGCCTGCTCGAGCGGTTCGGGCTGCAGCAGCGCGCGGCGGCGGTGATACGGGGCTTCCGCAAGGCGACGGCGGGGCGGCTGCTCATCCTCTACCTCCTCTACCGCCAGGTCACCGCCGCCATCGGCCTCCATTCCACCGCCGGCCATCCGCAGACGGTGCGGCCGCTGGTCGCCCCGATGGCGCTCGCCGCCGCGGAGAAGCAGCATGGCGAACTCGGCGAGGAGGAAGCGGAGACGGTGAAGGCCTATTCGGCGGCCACCGACAATGTCGGCCTGTTCTTCGGCGAGGACATCTTCTTCGCGATCGGCTCGATCGTGCTGATCCAGCAGGTGCTCTCGACCTACGGCATCCTGCTCGCCCCGCTGGAACTCGCCGTATGGGCGATCCCGACGGCGATCGCGGCGTTCATCATCCACGGCGGGCGGCTGTTGCGGCTGGATGCGCGCCTTGCCTCCCCGCGAGCGGCAGCTCGGGGGGAGGGGGACCACCCGAAGGGTGGTCCCCCTCCC
>JBKBVA010000281.1:0-3399 GCA_046289665.1 Allosphingosinicella sp. | reverse complement strand
CCGCCCGGCCTCGCCGGCGCGGCGGAACAGTGCCCGCGCCGCCGCCGCGTCCGGCGCGCAGCCCTTGCCGGCGAGCCGCCGCGCCGCTTCGTCGAACAGGGCATCGGCGTCAGTCATAGAGCCGCGCCACCCGGTCCGCGCTCATCCCGGAGCGGTAGAGGGTGAGGCATAGGAGGTTGCGCCCGCTCCGCCGCCACCAGCCGTCCCGCCGCCAGCGCGCCGCCGAGGTCACCGCCGCCGCGTCCAGTACCCGCACCCGCCCGAGGCGGCGGACGAGGTCGACATCCTCCATCAGCGGCATCGGGCGGTAGCCGCCGGCGGCTTCGTAGAGGCTGCGCGGGACGAGCAGCCCCTGGTCGCCATACGGCAGGCGCAGGAGCCGCACGCGCAGCGCCACGCCGGCCTCGATCAGCCGCGCCTGCCACGCATCGTCGTCGAGCCGGAAGCGGAAGCAGGCGGCCTCGTCGGGCCGCCGCCGCATATGCGCCTCTGCCGCCTCGCGCCAGCCGGGCGAAAGCCTTGTGTCGGCATGGAGGAACAGCAGCCAGTCCCCCGCCGCCGCCTCGGCGCCGCGGGCGAGCTGCACGCCCCGCCCCCGCGGCGCCTCGACCACCCGCGCCCCCGCCGCCTCGGCAACGGCGCGCGTTGCGTCGGTCGAGCCGCCGTCGACCACCACCCGCTCCACGTCCGCGCCCAAAGAGGCGAGGCAGCCGGCCAGCCCGTCCGCCGCGTTCAGCGCCGGGATCACCGCCGACAGCATGTCAGCCCGAGCAGCTCGCCCCGCCGAGCACGCAGAAGCGCGCGCAATGCGGGTGGTTGAGCCGCACCGGCCGCGACGCCGCCGCGAGGCTGTCGCCCAGCGCGAATTGCGGGTCGTAGGGGAGCAGGGTGCAGGCGACGACGTGTGGCCGCTTCGCCCCCTTCGCCTTCACCACCATCCGGCTCGAGGCGCACATCATCGCGTCCGGCGAGACGCCGAGGATCGACCAGCAGGCGTCGGTGATCTCCGGCACGTCGGCCGACGCGTCCATTTCCGGGAACAACACGAGGCCGTCGACCGGCAGGCCGAGCGCCGCGAACAGGGCCTCGTAGCCCGCCTGCGCCGCAGCCGCGCTCTCGCCGGGAAGCTGCCGCCCCGCCACCGCGACCCGGAACCCGTTCGCCGCCAGCCAGCCGAGCCCGTCCAGCGCCTTCGCCCAGGTCCCGGCGCCCCGCTCCGCCTCGTGGACCGCGCGGCTGTGATGATCGAGGCTGACGCGGAAGGTGAGGCGTTCGCGCGGCAGCGCCAGCAGAGCCGCCGCGAACCGCCGCATCGGCCGCATCGCGTTGGTGAGGACGAGCACCTCGAAGCCGCGCCCCAGCGCCGCCGCGATCATCGCCGGGCAGTCTCGGTTCATGAACGGCTCGCCCCCGGTGAAGCCGATCTCCCGCGTCCCGAGCGCCGCCGCCTCGACCAGATAGGCCTCGACCTCGGCGAGGGTCGGATAGACCAAAGCGTCGTTGCGCGGCGAGCTCTCGATATAGCAGCTCTTGCAGGCGAGGTTGCAGAGCGTGCCGGTGTTGATCCACAAGGTTTCGAGCCGCCGCAGCGCCACCTCGGCGCGCGGCTCGCCCTTCGCCGTCACGTTCGGGTCGCGGAACTTGGCCGGATCGAGCGGGCGCGCCGCCGGATCGGCGAAGGGCGACAGGTCGGTCTCGGCGGCGGTGGCGATTGCATCTCTCCTTGCGCCCGCCATAGGCGAAAAGCCGTGCGGGTGTTAATCGCTCCCGCAGCACCCGCTCGGAAAAAACAGGCGCGACGATGAAGCAAGGCACCCGTATCGCCGCCCTCCTGCTGGTCGCCGGCCTCATCGCCGCCGCCTTCCTCTCTCCGCTCGGCGACCTGCTGACGCTGGACGCGTTGAAGGCGCGGCAGGGCGATCTCGGCCGCCTGCTCGCCGAGCGGCCCCTGCTGCTGATCGGCGGCTTCTTCCTCGTCTACGTCGCCGTCACCGCATCCTCCTTCCCGGGCGCGGCGATCCTCACCCTGGCGGGCGGCGCGATCTTCGGCCTGTGGTGGGGCCTCCTCATCGTCTCCTTCGCCTCGACGATCGGCGCCAGTCTCGCCTTCCTCGCCTCGCGCTACCTGCTGCGCGACTGGGTGGAGAAACGCTTCGGCAAGCGGCTCGCGGCGATCGACCGCGGCATCGAACGCGACGGCATCTTCTACCTCCTCACCCTGCGCCTCAATCCCGCCGTGCCCTTCTTCCTCGTCAATCTCGGCATGGGGCTGACCAGGACCCGCCTTTCCACCTTCTACATCGTCAGCCAGATCGGCATGCTCCCCGGCACCTTCGTCTACGTCAACGCCGGCACCCAGCTCGCCCGTATCGAGCGCGTCGGCGACGTGCTCTCGCCCGCCTTGCTCGGCTCGCTGCTCCTGCTCAGCCTGTTCCCGCTCATCGCCAAATTCCTGGTCGACCGGCT
The DNA here is from genome assembly GCA_046289665.1 of Allosphingosinicella sp. Lineage (GTDB taxonomy): Bacteria > Pseudomonadota > Alphaproteobacteria > Sphingomonadales > Sphingomonadaceae > Allosphingosinicella. The sequence goes on along the minus strand of JBKBVA010000281.1, from coordinate 933 downwards.
CCGCCGCCGCCGCCTCACCAAAGGCTACAGGAAGCCCAAAAGCTTCGACCGCAACCTGATCGTGATCGGCGCCGGCGCCGGCGGCCTCGTCACCGCCTATATCGCCGCCGCCGTCCGCGCCAAGGTGACCCTGATCGAGGCGAAGGAGATGGGCGGCGACTGCCTCAACACCGGCTGCGTCCCCTCCAAGGCCCTGATCCGCAGCGCCAAGGCCGCCCGCGAAGTCGCCACCGCCGCTTCCATGGGCGTCCGCGTCGAGGGCGCGCGCGTCGAATTCCGCGACGTTATCGAGCGCGTCCACGAAGCGATCCGCATCATCGCCCCCGCCGACAGCCCGGAGCGCTACCGAAGCCTCGGCGTCGACGTGCGGCAGGGGCATGCGCGGATCGTCGACCCCTGGACCGTCGAGATAGACGGCGCCGAACGCCTCACCGCCCGCTCGATCGTCGTCGCCGCCGGGGCCGAGCCGTTCGTGCCCGACATTCCCGGCCTCGCCGCGTCCGGCTACCTCACCAGCGACACGATGTGGGACGCGCTGCGCGGCCGCGACGCCGTGCCCGGCCGGATCGCCATCATCGGCGGCGGCCCGATCGGCACCGAGCTGGCCCAGGCCTTCGCCCGCCTCGGCAGCAAGGTCGTCCAGATCGAGCATGGCGAACGCATCCTCGCTCGCGAGGACGAGGACGCCGCCGCCCTCGTCGCCGAGACGCTGCGCGCCGAAGGCGTCGACATCCGCACCGGCACCGAGGCGGTCCGCGTGGAGGGCAAGGTGCTGATCGCCCGCACCGGCGGCGCGGAAATCCCCATCCCCTTCGACGAGCTGATCGTCGCGATCGGCCGCAAGGCGCGGCTTACCGGCTACGGCCTCGAAGAGCTCGGCATCGAGACCAACCGGACGATCGTCACCAACGACTGGCTGGAGACCCTCCACCC
>JBKBVA010000280.1:0-3531 GCA_046289665.1 Allosphingosinicella sp. | reverse complement strand
GGCGCATCGGCCGGAGCGACGGACGGCGCGGCAGCGGCGGCGGCCGGCGCCGCTTCCTCTTCCCAGGGGGCGGGCGCCTCGGCTTCCGGCTCAGCGGCCGGCTCGGGCGCGGCGGCCGCCGCAGGGGCGGGCGACGCCGGCGCGGGCGCCTCGGGCGCGGCGTCGGCCTGAGCGGCCTCGCTGGCCTTGACCGGCGAGGGGCGCGACTGGAGGCCGAGGCGATGCGCCTTGCCGATCACCGCGTTGCGCGAGACGCCGCCAAGGTCCTCGGCGATGTGGCTCGCGGTCATTCCCTGCGACCAGAGCGTCTTCAGCCGCTCGATCCTCTCGTCGGTCCACGACATGCAAAGTCTTCCTTCACGGCTTGCGACCCACAGCGTCTGCCACTAGCGACGGCGCGATGAACGACCAGCCTTCAAATTGGGTTAGATCGCCCCCGGGCGTGCCGGTGATCCGGAACGTCAACTGGGGCGGCCTTCGAACCCTCTATGTGAAGGAGGTGCGCCGTTTCTTCAAGGTCCAGCTTCAGACGATCTGGGCGCCGGCGATCACGACCCTCCTGTTCCTCGTCATCTTCACCGTGGCGCTCGGGCGCAGCGGCCGGATCGTGCTCGGCTTCCCCTTCGCGGACTTCCTGGCGCCGGGGCTGATCGTGATGGGGATGATCCAGAACGCCTTCGCCAATGCCAGCTTCTCGCTGCTGGTCGGCAAGATCCAGGGCAATATCGTCGACTATCTGATGCCGCCGCTGTCGACCTCGGAGCTCATCTCGGCGCTGATCGGCGCCGCCGTCACCCGCGCCGTCCTGGTCGGCTTCGCGGTGTTCCTCGCGATGCAGCTCTGGCCCGGCGTCAACGCTTGGCCGGTCCACCTCTGGGCGGTCGCCTGGTTCGGGATCATGGGCAGCATGATGCTCGGCTTCTTCGGCCTCATCACCTCGATCTGGGCGGAGAAGTTCGACCATGCCGCGGCGGTGACCAATTTCGTCGTCGCGCCGCTCGCCCTGCTGTCGGGCACCTTCTATTCGATCGACAGCCTGTCGCCCGTCTTCCAGGCGGTGAGCCACGCCAACCCCTTCTTCTACGTGATCTCGGGCTTCCGCTACGGCTTCCTCGGCGCCGCCGATTCGCCGGTGCTGGTCGGCGCCCTGCTGCTGCTCGTCATCAATCTCGGGCTCGGCATCCTGTGCTACGCGATGCTGCGCAGCGGCTGGAAGCTGAAGGCCTGATCACGCCCGCGGCGGCGTGCCGAAACTGACGAAGCCGATGCTCCCGCTGGGACATCCCGTCAGCTTTGTCAGCTTCCGCCGCCGCAGCCGCTGCTATGGTTGCACTCCCGTTTCCGGTCGATTCAAAGAGCCAGTCCTAGAACATATAGCGAACGGCGCGTTGCGTCAAGCCTCAGGTCCTGGCCCGGGTGCATTCGTCGAGAGGCTGGCCCAAAAGCTGAACGCCGCCTGTCAGGTCTGTTCAGTACCGTAACAACATGCGCGGCCTAGGGTCGCAACGTCCCCAAGCAAAGGAGCCAGGACGATGCGTACCTTCGTGATTTCCGCCATTCTTCTGTCGTCCGTCGCCGTCGCCGCGCCGGCTTCCGCCCAGTATCGCGGCGGCGGCTACGGCCACCAGCCGGTCCGCAACGCCAATATCGAGCGCCAGATCGACCAGATCGAGGACCAGATCGACCGCATGCGCGATCGCCGCCTGATCTCGCGCAGCGAGGCCAAGCGGCTCGAGCGCCGCGCCGAGAATATCGACCGGCTGCACGACCGCTACCGCCGCGGCGGCCTCGACCGCCACGAGCTGCGCGATCTCCAGAACCGCATCCACGCGCTGCGGCAGGACCTGCGCGCCGAGCGCCGGGAGGGCCGCTACGCCGACCGCCGCGACGACCGCCGCGGCTGGTAAATCAGCGCCGGGGCGGCGTCAGAAGCTCATCTCCTGGTAGATGCGCGAGACGTCGCCCCGCCATTCCCCGTGATAGCGCTCGAGCAGGGACTCGGCCGGCGTCTTGCCCCGGGCGACGATCTCGCGGAGCGGATCGAGAAAGCCCGATTCGTTGTCGCCCGCCGCATTGAGGCGGGCGCGGGCGTTGAGGCCCCCTTCGGCGATGGCCAGGATGCGCTGACCGAGCGTGCGCAGCGTGCCGCCGTCGGGCGTGCGGGTCGCGAGGCCGAGCTTCGGCACTTCGTCGCGCAGCCGCTGCCGCTCCTCCAGCGGCCAATGCTTCACTTCGTCCCAGGCCGCGTCGAGCGCGGCTCCGTCGTAGAGCAGCCCCACCCAGAGCGCCGGCAGCGCGCAGATCCGGCTCCACGGCCCGCCGTCGGCGCCGCGCATCTCGAGGAAGCTCTTGAGCCGCACCTCGGGAAAGGCGGTGGAGAGGTGGTCGGTCCAGTCGGACAGGCGCGGCTTCTCGCCGGGCAGGACCGGGAGTTCGCCCTTCAGGAAATCGCGGAAGGAGAGGCCCGCCGCGTCGATATAGGCGCCGTCGCGATAGACGAAGTACATCGGCACATCGAGCGCATAGTCGCAGTAGCGCTCGTAGCCGAAGCTCTCCTCGAACACGAAGGGCAGCATGCCGGTCCGCGCCGCATCGGTGTCGGACCAGATGTGGCTGCGATAGGAGAGGAAGCCGTTGGGCCGGCCTTCGGTGAACGGCGAATTGGCGAACAAGGCGGTGGCGAGCGGCTGCAGCGCGAGGCCGACGCGGAACTTGCGCGCCATGTCGGCTTCGGAGGAATAATCGAGGTTCACCTGGATCGTGCAGGTCCTCAACATCATGTCGAGCCCGAGGCTGCCGACGCGCGGCATGTGGCGCAGCATGATGGCATAGCGGCCCTTGGGCATGACCGGCAGGTCGGCGCGCGCCTTGTCCGGCCACATGCCCAGTCCCAGGAAGCCGACGCCGAGCTTCTCGCCCACCGCCTTCACCTGTTCGAGGTGCCGCCCGGCCTCCGCGCAGGTCTGGTGGAGATGCTCGAGCGGCGCACCGGAGAGTTCGAGCTGCCCGGCGGGCTCGAGGCTGACCGTGCCGTCCGGCCCGGCGAGCGCGATCACCTTCCCGCCTTCCTCGACCGGCCGCCAGCCATATTCGGTGAGCGCCATCAGCAAGTCGCGGATGCCGCCTTGCTCGTCCCAGGAGGGGGCGCGGTGGTCGTCGAGGCGATAGACGAACTTCTCGTGCTCGGTGCCGATCCGCCACGCCTCCTTCGGCTTCTCGCCGCGCGCGAAGGGGGCGAGGAGGTCGTCGCGGCTCTCGATCGTCGGATCGTCGGCGCTCGATTCGGTGCGGGTCGTCATGTTCGCGCCTCTAGGGTCCGTACTCGATACCCGCAATGGCCGGGATCGCCCGGAGAGGTCCGCCGGCAAGAAGCGCGGCGCAGACGCGTAGCTGACGCTACGCGCAAGCAAGCGACGTAGCCGGCGGGCCTCTCCGGGCGACCGCCTCCGGCGGCGGGAGGGTTTTTTGGGGGGGGGGGAGGGAGCCGTGGGTGATGGAGAGGGAGGGCAGTTCCCTCCCCCCCCCCCCCCC
>JBKBVA010000027.1:0-15355 GCA_046289665.1 Allosphingosinicella sp. | reverse complement strand
CCGCGCGGCAGCGAGCGCGTTGCGGGCTACGACGCCTGGGTGGTGGACATCGTGCCAGCGGACGCGCTGCGCTACGGCTACCGCGCGGATCAGCGGGTGGTGAACTTCGTCCTCAAGGAGAATTACAACGCGCTGACCACCGAGGTGGAAGGCGGCCTCGCGACCGCCGGCGGACGCTCCACCTACGGCGCCGAGGCCAACCTCCTCCACATCGATCGCGGCGGCCGCTGGAACGTCGAGGCCGAGTACCGGCACCAGAGCCCGCTCTTCGAGAGCGAGCGCGACATCGTCGGGACCGGCGCGCTGCTCGACGAGCGGCCGTACCGCAGCCTGCTCGCCGAAACCGACCAGCTCTCGCTCGGCGGCACCGTCAACCGCACGATCCTCGGGGACGTGTCGGCGACCCTCAACGGCCGGGTCGACGCGAACAGGACGGAGAGCTTCATCGGCCTGCCGCCCGCCGGCGGCGAGACGGCGCTGACCCGGGTCACCGACTCCCGGACCGCTCATGCCGGCGTCGCGCTGAACGGCGACATCCAGCCGTTCCGCTGGGCCTTCACCGGCAATTTCGACCGCGGCCACAGCGAGAGCGTGATCGAGACGGGCGCCGTGCCGACCACCAGCGAGACCTTCACCCAGAAGGCCAGTGCGGAAGCGGTCGCCTCGGGCCCGGTCTACGCGCTCCCCGCCGGCGAGGTCTCGACCAGCATTCGCATCGGCGCCGAACATCAGGGCCTGCGCGGCGAGACGTCGCGCTCCGGCGTGGACCAGGCGCGCGAGCTGTCCCGCACCCGCGGCAACGTCCAGGCGAGCCTCGACGTGCCGATCGCCAGCCGCCGCCGTGACGTGCTCTCCGCCATCGGCGACCTGTCGCTGAACCTCAATGCCGAGGCCGAGCAGCTTTCCGATTTCGGCACGCTCACCACTTTGGGCGCCGGGATCAACTGGTCGCCGATCGAGGAATTGCGCCTCATCGCCTCCGTCACCGAGGAGGACGGGGCGCCGAGCATGCAGCAGCTGGGCGATCCGACCGTGCTCGTGCCGAACGTCAGGGTCTTCGACTTCACCCGCGGCACCACCGTCGACGTCGCGCGGCTCGAGGGCGGGAACCCCGACCTGCTCGCCGACAGCCGCCGCGTCTGGAAGCTCGGCCTCACCGCCCGCCCATTCGGGGAGACGGACCTGACGCTGCGCGCGGATTATACCAACAGCCGCATCCTCAATCCGATCGCCTCCTTCCCGGCGGCGACGGCCGAGATCGAGGCGGCCTTCCCGGAGCGGTTCGTGCGCGACGCGGACGGCAATCTCGTCAGCATCGACGGGCGGCCCGTCAACTTCGCCCGCGCCGACCGCAGCGAGCTGCGCTGGGGCTTCAACTATTCGACGGCGCTCGGCGGGGATGAAGCCGCCGCGGAGCGCGGCCGGCGCGGAGGCGGCGGGCGCGGCTTCGGCGGCGGCCGCGGCGGCCGCGGCGGCGGCGGCGACCGGCTCCGGCTCGGCCTCTTCCACACCTGGCACTTCACCGACGAGATCCTGATCCGGGAGGGAGTCCCCGTTCTCGATCTCCTCGGCGGCTCGGCGACCGGCAGCAGCGGCGGCCAGCCGCGCCACGAGATCGAGGCGCAGGCCGGGTTGTCGAAGGACGGCTTCGGCGCGCGCCTCTCGGCGCAATGGCGCAGCGGGACCACCGTCCTCGGCGTAGCGGACGGCCTCGGCGGAACGTCGGGCGATCTCGATTTCTCGTCGCTCGCCACCGTCAACCTCCGCCTGTTCGCGAATCTCAACCAGCAGGAAGGGCTGATCGAGCGCATGCCGTGGCTCCGCAACACCCGCGTCAGCCTCTCGGTGAACAACCTGTTCGACAGCCGTCAGCGCGTCACCGGCGCGGACGGAGTGACGCCGATCAGCTACCAGCCGGACTATCTCGATCCGCTCGGCCGGTCGGTGATGCTCAGCCTGCGCAAGCAGTTCTGAAGGGCGGCGCGATGCGACAATTTGCGACGATATTGCCCGTCCCCGACAATCCGGTGCGACAGGCGACGTCCATGAATGGCCTCATGCGGAGCCGCAGGGCGGCCGAGCACCATCTCTCGGGAAAGGACCTGAACATGAAGAAGATCATCCTCGCAGGCGCCGCGGCGCTCACCCTGGTGGGGACGGCCTCGGCCCAGCAGCCGTCGCAGGCTCCCGCGGGGGACATCACCCGGGCGGCCGCGATCGCCGACGCCGAGCGGCGCTTCGCCCAGCTCGACGCGGACGGCAACGGCACGCTCGAAGCCGCCGAGATGCGGCAGGCCTTCGAGCAGCGCCGCGCCGAGCGCCGGCAGCGGATGGAAGCGCGGCTCTCCGCGATGAGCCCCGAGGAGCGCGCGCAGTTCGAGCAGCGTCGCGCCGGCCGCGGCGGCAAGGAAGGCGCGCGGCGCGGCGGCGGCCGTGAAGGCGGCAAGGGCATGTCGCGCCGCGGCGACGGCGGGCCCGTCACGCTCGCCCAGTTCCGCGCCCGGGCCGAGCAGCGCTTCGACCGGCTCGACCTCGACGGCAACGGCGTCATCACCGCCGCCGAGCAGGCCGAACTCCGCGCGAAGCGCGGCGCGCGCGGCAAGTAGCGCCACGCGCAGGGCGATCGGGAGAGGACGGGCTCAGGCCCGTCCTCTTTTCGTTCGGGAAGAGCGGACTTCGCCGCGACTCAAAGAAGCGCCGGTATGCCCGCCAGGATGGCTGCGGTGAGAAGCAAAGCGGCGGCGGCGCAGGCGAGGAAGCGGCCCCTGCGCGCCGGCCGCATCGGCGAGACGCCCGCCGGCAGCCGGGCACGCCCGGTGAGCATCGCCGGGACGAGCGAGCGGCGGCGGACGACATGATAATAAGCGATCGCGACAAGGTGCAGCGCGATCAGCCCCAGCAGGACGTTGAAGCCGATTTCGTGCACGTCGTGCGCGCGCTCCGCCACCTCGTAGCTGACCAGGCCCGCCAGCGGCCCCTCGATGAAGTCGTCGCTGTCGATCTGGATGAGGCCTGTCGCGATCTGGACGAGCAGCGCCAGCAGCATGGCGACGACGCTGAGCGCGCCGACCGGCGTGTGCCCCGCTTGGTCGTGCCGTCCCTCCCTCAGATAGGCCGCCACGGCTGCCGGGCCGCGCACGAAGCCCGAAAAGCGTGCCGTCGAGCTGCCCGCGAAACCCCACAGGATCCGGAAGAGAAGCAGGAACAGGAGCGTGTAGCCGGACCAGAAGTGGACCCGGTCCATATGCGTCTCGGCCGACCACCAGCTCAGCGCGATCAGGCAGACGATCGACCAGTGGAACAGCCGGACCGGCAGGTCCCAGACCGGCGCGCCTGAACCGGCGTCAATGCTCTTCACGATAGGAATCGTGGCAGGCCTTGCAGCTCTTGCCGAGATCCGCATGGGTCGCGCGGATCGCGGCGAGATCGCTGCCCTGCGCTGCCGTGTTGAATGCGAGGGCCGCCTCGCGGAAACCCTGCGCCTTGGCCGCGAAATCCTCGGGCTTCTGCCAGATCTCGGCGCGCGCCTCGGTCTTGCCGACGTCGGGACCCGTCCCTGCGGGGAACCAGTCCGGGACCTGCGGCGCGAGCTCGGCGATGGTCGCCGCGCCGGACCGCACCCGCGCCAGATCGGGCGCGTCCCCCCTCAACTCGCGGCTGATGCTCTTCATGGCATCGCCGATCTTCTCGTAATTTTCGTGGCGCTCCTTCATCAGCGCCAGCGCCTGCTCCTTCTCCAGCGGCGTGGCGTCGCTCTGCTCGACGGTGTTTTCTAGCGCGGCGCTGGCAGCGTTCCCGCTCGCATTGGCCTGCGCAAGCGCATCGCCCTCACCGGCTTCCGAACCGCAAGCGGCAAGGAGCATCAGGGCCGTTCCGGCGATCATCAATCTCAACGTTCTTCTCCCGACGAGGCTCAGCGAGGCCAGTGAAACTGCGGTTCAGGCCTGCAACGCTAGCGGGAGCCCCCGGTTCAGGCGAGAGAAGATTGATGCCCGCGCTTCGACCTGACGCCCACAAGCCGGAGAGCCAGACGGCGCGCGTGCCTTCGCTTCCGCTGTTCACCTGGTCCGCCTTGCGACCGGCCAGGCCACCCATAATCTGAATTGATCGGGGCAAAGAAATTTCAAATTTCCGTAATTGGTCGGCCTGATAGTTTCGGTAACGATCCAGCAATCCAATCCCCGCGAAAGGCCGTAAAGAGCCGGCGCGGGGCGGAGGGGGAGGACCAGGCATGAATTACCGTCGTTACGCCGGCTGCGGGCTCGCCGCTCTCGCTGCGGCGCTGCTCGCCGGACCGGCGATCGCCCAGGACGCCGTGTCGGCCGAGGAGCAGCAGCGCGAGGCGCAGGAAGCGGAGGGCGAGGAGGCCGAGGCCGCGGAGGAGTCGGGCGAGGGCAGGCAGACGATCGTCGTCACCGCCCAGCGCCGCGCCCAGGCGCTGGCCGACGTGCCGCTCGCCCTCCAGGCCTTTACCGGCGACGAGCTCGAGGAGACGGGATACCGCGACCTGCGCGAGATCATCACCCTCGTCCCCGGCGCCTCGGAAGGCCGCGGCAACGCCGCCGGCATCCGCTCCTACCAGATACGCGGCGTCTCCTCCTTCTACGGCGACAGCACGATCGGCTATTATCTCGACGAAGCCGCCTATGTGATCCCCAACCGCAATTACGCGCCGGTCGCGCGCTCGTTCGACATCGACCGGGTCGAGGTGCTGCGCGGGCCGCAGGGGACGCTCTACGGCCTCGGCTCGATGGGCGGAACGATCCGCTTCCTCACCGCCGATCCCGATCTCGACAGCTTCCGCGCGCGCGGCGACGTCGGCCTCTCCGACACCGGCGAAGGCGGCGAGATGAACTATTATGGCGACCTCGCCGTCAGCGTGCCGCTGATCCCGGGGGCGGTCGCGGTGCGCGGCGTCGCCAGCTACGAGCGGCGCGGCGGCTTCGCCCAGAGCCCGAGCTTCCCCGGCGACTGGAACGACACCACCTTCCAGAACTACCGCGTCAAGCTGCTCGCGAAGCCGACGGCGGACCTGACGGTCAAGCTCGGCGCCCACCGCAACATCACCGAGGACGATTGGGGGCAGAACCTCCAGAGCGTCGATCCGGCGCGCTTCTTCCCCTCGCGGGTGCCGGGGCGCAACCGGCAGGTCTACAACATGTATACCGGCTCGCTCGCCTACGATTTCGGCCCGGTCGTGGTCGAAAGCTCGACCGGATACATCGAGCGGACCGACAGCGCGGTCGGGCCGATCGTGTTCATCGGCGGCCCTCCCGGCGCGCTGCCGCCGGCGCTCACCGTACGGGGCGAATCCGAAAGCTTCGTCCAGGAGGTGCGCGCCGTCTCGCAGGGCAGCGGCCCGCTGCAATGGGTGGTCGGCGGCATCTATCAGGATGCGGAGAGCCTCGAGGACATCGTCGTCCAGTTCGGCCCGCCGATCAGCGCCGCCTCGGTCTACGATTCCAAGTCCTGGGCAGTGTTCGGCGAACTCTCCTACGGCCTGTTCAACGATACTTTGCGGCCGCTCGTCGGCCTCAGATATTTCGAGGACGACCGCGAGTTCTTCTCGCAGAACCGTCCGCCGGGCCCGGTCCTGCCGCCGCCCTTCGTCACCGGCGCCAAGTTCGACGCGCTCAGCCCGCGCTTCAACCTGTCGTGGGAGCCGAACAAGGACATCCTGCTCTACGCCAACGTCGCCAAGGGCTTCCGCTCCGGCACGTTCAACAACGCCGCCGCGGTCGCGGTGAGCGGCGGCCAGGTCGGCTTCGCGGTCGAGCCGGACAAGATCTGGTCCTACGAGATCGGCGGCAAGTTCACCTTCGGCCGGGGCCTGTTCCTCGAGCTGGTCGCCTACAAGTTCGACTGGACCGACATCCAGCTCAACTACACGGTGGCGGGCGGCGTCCAGGTGATCCGCAACGCCGGCGACGTCGACGGCAAGGGCTTCGAATGGGTGCTGAACTGGGAGGCGGTGCCGGGCCTCACCCTGCAGAGCTCGGGCAACGTCAACAGCACCGAATTCGTCAACATCGTCAATCCGGCCGCCTTCGCGGGGACGCCGAACATCGCCGTCGGCAAGCAGCTGGCGACGGTGCCGGACTTCACCGCCAGTTTCGGCGCCACCTATCAGGGGCGGAGCGGGATTGCGGGCGCGGACCTCTTCCTCAACGCGATGTACAGCTACATCGCCGAGCAGGGCGATACGGGCGACCCGCTCGGGCGGCTTGGCGACGACCACGATCTGCTGCGCGCGCGGGCGGGGCTGAAGTGGGACAAGTTTGGCATCTTCCTGTTCGGCGAGAATCTGCTCGGCGACAAGGATCCGATCCAGATTTCCGGGTCCGGCATCACCCGTTACTATCCGCGGGTGATCGGGCTCGAGCTCAGCTTCGACTTCTGAGCGGGGCGAAAGGGGGGAGGGGCGATGCGCGATCTCTTGACCAGGGCGATCGCCACGCCGCCTTCCCCCTTCACCGACGGCGCGCTCCTCGTCGGGCGGATCATGATCGTCCTCGCGCTCATCCCCAACGGGCTGCGCAAGATCGCGACCTTCGGCCCGACGGCGAAGGGCATGGGCGGCGAGCCCCAGCTGATGGACGGCCGCGTCTTCCCGGACCAGACGCCGCTCTTCTACTTTCCCGCGCCGGAGCTGTTCCTCGGCGTCTCGATCGTATTCGACCTCGCCGGCGCCCTGCTCGTCATCCTTGGCCTGCGCACGCGGGCGGTCTCGCTGTTCCTCGCCGGCTACGTGCTGCTGGCGATGACCATCTTCCATTCCGACATCCGCCACGCCCAGGACGTGATGCATATCTTGAGGAACCTGCCGTTCCTCGCCGGGCTGATCGTCCTCGCCGGCGTCGGCCCCGGCCACTGGAGCCTCGACGGCGCCGCCGCGCGGCGTCCGGCGCCGGCTGCAACCGTCTGACCGCCCGCTCGTTCGACGCGCGGGAGGAATGCCTGTGGAGAAACGACGTCTCGGCCGCGACGGCCCTTTGGTTTCGGCGCTCGGCCTCGGCTGCATGGCGATGTCGCGCCATTACGGCCCCGTCGACGACGCCCAGTCCATCGCCACCATCCACCGCGCGCTGGAGCTCGGCATCGACTTCCTCGACACGGCTGACATGTACGGCTGGGGCCATAATGAGGAGCTGATCGCGCGGGCGCTGGCGGGAAAGCGGGGCGGCGTCTTCCTCGCCACCAAGTTCGGCAATCTGCGCAACCCGGACGGCTCGCTGAAGGTGGACGGCCGGCCCGCTTATGTCCGCGCCGCCTGCGAGGCGAGCCTGGCGCGGCTGAAGGTCGAGACGATCGATCTCTATTACCAGCACCGGGTCGATCCGGACGTGCCGATCGAGGAGACGGTGGGCGCGATGGCGGAGCTGGTGCGCGAGGGCAAGGTGCGGTTCCTCGGCCTCTCCGAAGCCGGGCCGGAGACCATCCGCCGCGCTCACGCCACCCATCCCATCGCGGCGCTGCAGACCGAATATTCGCTGTGGACCCGCGAGGTGGAGGCGGAGATCCTTCCCACCGTCCGCGCGCTCGGCATCGGCTTCGTCGCTTATTCCCCGCTCGGCCGCGGCTTCCTCGCCGGTCAGGTGCGCAGCGAGGAGGATGTGCAAGCGGAAGGCGACGGCCGCGTCCGCCACCCCCGCTTCCAGGGCGACAATCTGCGCGCCAATCTCGCCATCGCGCGGACGGTCGAGGCGATGGCCGCCGAGAAGGGATGCACGCCGGCGCAGCTCGCTTTGGCCTGGGTGCTCGCCAAGGGCGAGGACGTCGTGCCGATCCCGGGGACGCGCCGCATCGGCCATCTTGAGCAGAATGCGGCGGCGCTCGACCTCGCCCTGTCGCCGGAGGAGGTGGAGAGGATCGAGGCGGCGATCCCCCCGATGGCGCAGGGCAGCCGCTACCCGGAGATGCTGATGCCCGGCCTCGGCCGCTAGCCCTCCTCCGGCCAATAGAGGCGCATCGGATTGTCGACGAGCAGCTTGCGCTGCAGCGCCTCGCTCGGCGCGATGCGCGGGATCATGTCGACCAGCGCGCCGTCGTCCGGAATCGCATGCTGCATGTTCGGGTGCGGCCAGTCGGTGCCCCACAGGACGCGGTCCGGATAGTCCTCGACCAGCGGGCAGACGGCGGCGGCGAAATCGTCCCAGGGCGGCCCTTGCCGCGACAGTCTGTCCGGGCAGGTCGCCTTGAACCAGATGTCGGGGCGCGACCGGAGGAGCGCGCGGAAGGCGCGCATGTCGGGCCCGTCCGGCCCTTGGCTGACGTCGGGACGGCCCATATGGTCGATCACGAGGAGCGTCGGGATGGCGTCGAGGAACGGGCGCAGCTCCTCCAGGATGTCCGCCTCGAAGTAGACGACGACGTGCCAGCCAAGCGGCGCGATTCGCCGCGCGATCTCGAGGAACCGGTCCTTCGGCGCGTCGTCCACCAGCCGCTTCAGGAAGTTGAAGCGGATGCCGCGCATGCCGCCCGCGTGTAGGCGTTCGAGCTCGGCGTCGGCAATGGCGGGGTCGACCACGGCGACGCCACGGGCGGTGCCGTTCGAGCGGGCGATGGCGTCGAGCGTCGCCGCATTGTCGGTGCCGTGGCAGCTCGCCTGGACGACGACGCTGCGGGAGAAGCCGAGACGCGCGCGCAGTGCGAAGAGCGGCTCCGGTCCGGCATCGTCGGGGATATATTTCGCCTTCGGGCTGAACGGGAAGCGGTCGGCCGGGCCGAAGACGTGGCAATGGGCATCGACGGCGCCGGGCGGGGGGACGAAGGCGGGCCTGGACGGGTTCTCGGCCCAGCTGCGGATGCGGCCGCTCATGCGAAGACGAGGCCGTCCATCAGCTTGCGCGCGGTGCGCAGGATGCCGGAGGCGGTCACGCGCCCGTCCGCGTCGGTCTCGAGGACGCAGCTCGTCTCGCCGGTCGGATGCTCGATCGACAAGGTCTTGCGCCGCCCTTCCGGCACGCGCGCCACGGTCGCGGCCGGCGAGCCGGGGATCAGGCAGGCGGTGGCGACGCTGACCGCGCCGAGCACGCCGATCGAGGCATGGGCGCGGTGCGGGATGAAGGAGCGGACGCTGACCGCCCCTCCCGCCCGCGGCGGCGCGACCAGCATGATCTTCGGCACCGATTTCTCGGCCACGTCGCCGAGGTTCATCCGCGGCCCCGCCTCCAGCCGGATCGCCTCGATCCGCGCCTTCAGCGCCGCGTTGGCGTCGAGCGCCTCGCGATCCTCGTAGCCGGTGGCGCCGACATCCTCCGCCGCGAGGACGATGCACGGCATGCCGTTGTCGATCAGGGTGCAGGCGACGCCGCCTATTTCGTCCACCGGCTTGCCGGCGGGGAGGAGGGCGCCGCAGGTCGAGCCCGCCGTGTCGCGGAATTCGAGCGGGATCGGCGCCGCCGTGCCGGGGACGCCGTCGATCCGCGCCGCGCCTTCGTAGGTCACGCGCCCGCCGGGCGTCTGCACCGTGGCGACGGCGACCTGGCCTGTATTCTCCATGAAGATGGCGACGCGGGTCTCGCCCTCCCGCGCCGCCACGAGGCCGCGCTCGATCGCGAAGGGGCCCACGCCGGCGAGGATGTTGCCGCAATTCTGCGCGTCGCCGACCAGCGGCTTGTCGACGAAGGCCTGCAGGAAGAGATAGTCGACGTCGATCCCCGGCCGCTGCGATCTCGACACCAGAGCTATCTTCGACGTCAGCGGATCGGCGCCGCCCATGCCGTCGATCTGCCGCGGATCGGGCGAGCCCATGATCCTGAGCAGCAGTGCGTCCCGCTCCGCCGGATCGGCGGGCAGGTCCTCCTTCAGGAAATAGCCGCCCTTCGACGTTCCCCCGCGCATCCACATGCAGCGGATGCCGTCACTCATAGCGCAGCCCCAGTTCCTTGAGGCGCCCGCGCATGTCGTAGATGTCGAGGCCGAGTTCGCCGCCGGCGAGGCGGCGGCGCTTCTCCTCCTCCTTCGCCTCCCGCTCCCGCGCTTTCTCCAGCACGCCGGCCGCCTCGGTCCGGGGGACGACGCAGACGCCGTCGTCGTCGGCGACGATGACATCGCCGGGATTGACCAGCGCGCCGGCGCAGACGACCGGCACGTTCACCGAGCCGAGCGTGGCCTTTACGGTGCCCTTGGCCGAGATCGCCCGCGACCAGACCGGGAAGCCCATCTCCCTGAGGTCCCGCACGTCCCGCACGCCGGCTTCGATGACGAGGCCGCGGCAGCCGCGCGCCTTGGCGGACGTGGCGAGGAGGTCGCCGAAATAGGCGTCGACGCAAGGGGAGGTCGGGGCGAGGACGAGCACGTCCCCCTCGCGCAGCTGCTCGATCGCGACGTGGATCATCCAGTTGTCGCCCGGCGGCGCCGAGATGGTCACCGCCGAGCCGGCGATCCGCGCCCCCGCCTGGATCGGCCGGATCTCGTGCGACAGCAGGCCGGTGCGCCCCTGCGCTTCGTGGACGGTCGCCACGCCGCAGGCGGCGAGCCCGTCGATTACGGCGCGCTCGGCGCGCTCGATATGCTGGACCACGCGACCGGACATAGAGCCTCCCGAGCTTCGGATGCGGCTTCCGGCGCGCACGGGCAATTCCAAAAACTCAATAGGCCCTTCCGGATTTTGATTGGAAGGAATGACCCGGCGCCTCCTACTCTCCCCTCATGTCGGCAAACGTCTCCCTGATCGGCTTCGGCGAGGCCGCCATGGCCTTCGCCCTGGACTGGGCGGAGCAAGGCGTGCGCGTCCGCGCCTACGACCTGCTGACCGACGATCCCGCCACGGCCGAAGCCAAGCGCGCGGACTATCGTCGCCACGGCGTCGAGGGCTGCGACACCCTCGCCGACTGCCTCGCGGGCGCGGAGACGATCCTGTCGCTGGTCACCGCCGACCAGGCGCTCGCGGCCGCCGAAGCCGCCGCGTCCTGCATCGGCCAGGGCGCCTTCTACGTCGACTGCAACAGCGCCGCCCCGCAGACTAAGCGCGCCGCCGCCGAGGCGATCGGCAAAGCGGGCGCCGCCTATGTCGACGCCGCGATCATGGCGCCGGTCGAGCCGCAGCGGACGAAGGTGCCGCTGCTCCTTTCGGGACCGCGCGCCGAGGAGGGGCGGGAGCGGCTCGCCGCGCTCGGCTTCGCGCCGGAAATTGCGGGCGACCGGATCGGCCAGGCCGCGACGATCAAGATGCTGCGCTCGGTGATCGTCAAGGGCATCGAGGCGCTCACGGCCGAATGCTTCCTCGCCGCCGAGGCGGAAGGGGTGGCGGAGGCGGTAGCCGCCTCGCTCGGCGCCGGCTGGCGCGACAAGGCCGATTACAATCTCGACCGGATGATGGTGCACGGCACCCGCCGCGCGGCCGAGATGGAGGCGGTGGCGGCGACGCTCGAGGCGCTCGGCTTCCCCGCCGACATGGCGCGCGCCGCGGCCGGCTGGCAGCGGCGGATCGGCGCCCTCGGCATCGCGCCGGAGGAGGGGCTTGCCGCCAAGGCCGCGCAGATCGCCCGCCGCGGCCGGAAGGACGCGGCATGATCATCGACTGCCACGGCCATTACACCACCGCGCCCGCCGCCCATTCGGACTGGCGCGAGGCGCAGAAACAGGCCTCCGCGCGCGGCGAGGCGCCGCCGCCCTATCCCGCCATCTCAGACGAGGAGATCAGGGAGACGCTGGAGGTCAACCAGCTGCGCCTGCTGCGCGAGCGCGGCGCCGATCTCACCATTTTCTCGCCGCGCGCCTCGGCCATGGCGCACCATGTCGGCGACGAGGCCGTGTCCGTCGCCTGGGCGCGGGCGAACAACGATCTCATCGCCCGCTGCGTCGGCCTCTACCCCGACCATTTCGCCGGCGCCTGCATGCTGCCGCAATCGCCCGGCGCCGGCCTTGAGGCGAGCATCGCCGAGCTCGAGCGCTGCGTCACCGAGCTCGGCTTCGTCGGCTGCAACCTCAATCCCGATCCGTCCGGCGGAAGCTTTTCCGCCCCGCCGCTCACCGACCGCTCCTGGTACCCGCTCTACGAGACGATGGTCGCGCTCGACGTGCCGGCGATGATCCACGTCTCGGGCTCCTGCAATCCCGCCTTCCACGCCACCGGCGCCTATTACATCGCCGCCGACACCGCCGCCTTCATGCAGCTGATCGAGGGCGATCTGTTCCGCGACTTTCCGGCGCTGCGCTTCGTCATCCCGCATGGCGGCGGCGCGGTGCCCTATCATTGGGGGCGCTATCGCGGCCTCGCCGACATGCTGAAGCGGCCGGCTCTGTCCGGCCACGTCATGAAGAACGTCTTCTTCGACACCTGCGTCTACCACCAGCCCGGCATCGACCTGCTGTTCGAGGTGATCGACCTCGACAACATCCTCTTCGGATCCGAGATGGTCGGCGCGGTGCGCGGCATCGACCCCGAGACCGGCCACTATTTCGACGACACGAAGCGCTACGTCGACGCCCTCGCCCTCACCGACGCGCAGCGCGCCCAGGTCTTCGCGGGCAACGCCCGCCGCGTCTACCCGCGCCTCGACGCGCGGCTGAGGGAAAGGGGGCGCTGATGACCGGCAAGTCCGTCCACGATTATCTCGCCGAGTTCGACGACATTCCCGGCACCCGCGTCTTCACCGCGCGGCGGGCGCGCAAGGGCTATCACCTCAATCAATTCTGCATGAGCCTGATGAAGGCGGAGAATCGCGAGCGCTTCAAGGCCGACGAGCGCGCCTATCTCGACGAATGGCCGCTCAGCGAGGCGCAGAAGCAGGCGATCCTCGCGCGCGACTACAACAAGGCGCTGGACGAGGGCGGCAACATCTACTTCCTCGCCAAGGTCTTTTCGACCGACGGCAAGAGCTTCCTCGAGGCGGTCGGCACCATGACCGGCATGAGCCCGGAGGACTACAGCGCGATGATGAAGGCGGGCGGCCGCTCGCCGGACGGCCTCCGCTCGATCCGGGAGAAGAGATGATGGCCCGGATCAGCGCCGGCATCGCCACCAGCCACGTCCCCGCCGTCGGCGCGGCGATCGACAACGGCAAGACCGGCGACGATTACTGGCGCCCGGTCTTCGCCGGCTACGAATGGACGAGAAGCTGGCAGGCGGAGCGGCGGCCGGACGTCGTCATCCTCGTCTACAACGACCACGCCTCCGCCTTCGACATGCGGATCATCCCGACCTTCGCGATCGGCTGCGCCGACCGCTTCGGCATCGCCGACGAAGGCTGGGGGCCGCGGCCGGTGCCGGAGGTGGAGGGCCATGCCGACCTCGCCTGGCACATCGCCCAGTCGCTCGTGCTCGACGAGTTCGACATGACCATCGTCAACGAGATGGCGGTCGATCACGGCCTCACCGTGCCGCTGTCGCTGGTCTACGGCCAGCCGCAGCGCTGGCCGGTCAAGGTCATCCCGCTCGCCGTCAACGTCGTCACCTATCCCCCGCCGACCGGCAACCGCTGCTGGGCCCTCGGCGAGGCGATCGCACGCGCGGTCGAGAGCTTCGAGGAGGACCTCGACGTCCAGATCTGGGGCACCGGCGGCATGAGCCACCAGCTCCAGGGCCCGCGCGCCGGGCTGATCAACCGCGAATTCGACACCGCCTTCCTCGACGGCCTCACCGCCGACCCCGACCGCCTCCGGCACCTCCCGCACATCGACTATCTCCGCGAGGCCGGCTCCGAAGGCATCGAGCTGGTCATGTGGCTGATCATGCGCGGCGCGCTCGGCCCGCAGGTGCGCGAGCTTCACCGCCACTATCACGTGCCGGCGAGCAACACCGCCGTCGGCCACATCGTTCTCGAGCCTGAGCAGGGGAAAGCATGAAGATCGCACTCGCCGGCGCCGGCGCCTTCGGAGAGAAGCATCTCGACGCGCTCGCCAGGATCGACGGAGTGGAGGTCGTGTCGCTCGTCGGGCGGCGGCTGGAGCCGACCCGCGCGGTCGCCGACAAATACGGCATCGGCCATGTCGCCACGGAGCTCGCCGAGAGCCTCGCGCGCGATGACGTCGATGCGGTGATCCTCTGCACCCCCACCCAGATGCATGCTGCCCAGGCGCTCCAGTGCCTGGAGGCCGGCAAGCACGTCCTGGTGGAGATCCCGCTCGCCGACAGCCTCGCCGACGCCGAGGCGGTGGTGGCGAAGGCCGGGGAAACCGGCCTCGTCGCGATGTGCGGCCACACGAGGCGTTTCAACCCCTCCCACCAGTGGATCCACCGCCGCATCGCGAAGGGCGAGCTGAAGATCCAGCACATGGACGTGCAGACCTTCTTCTTCCGCCGCCAGAACATGAACGCCAAGGGCGAGCCGCGCAGCTGGACCGACCATCTGCTCTGGCACCACGCCGCCCACACGGTCGACCTGTTCCAGTATCAGACCGGCGAGGAGATCGTCGAAGCCAACATCCTCGAAGGGCCCCACCATCCGGAGCTCGGCATCGCCATGGACATGTCGATCCAGCTCAGGGCGTCGGGCGGCGCGCTTTGCACGCTGGCGCTCAGCTTCAACAATGACGGGCCGCTCGGCACCTTCTTCCGCTACATCTGCGACAAGGGCACCTGGATCGCCCGCTACGACGATCTCGTCACCGGCCGCGAGGAGCCGGTCGACGTCTCGACGGTCGACGTGTCGATGAACGGCATCGAGCTCCAGGACCGCGAGTTCGTCGCCGCGATCCGCGAGGGGCGGGAGCCCAATGCCTCGGTGCGCCAGGTGCTGCCCTGCTACCGCGTGCTCCACCGTCTCGACGAGACTCTGCGCGGGCGATGAGGACGCAGGTCGCCATCATCGGCTCCGGGCCGGCCGGGCTGCTGCTCGGCCACATGCTCCGGCAGGCCGGGATCGACGCCGTGATCCTCGAGCGCCAGACCCGCGCCCATGTCGAGGGCCGCATCCGCGCCGGCGTGCTGGAACGCACCACCACCGATCTGATGGACGAGCTCGGCCTCGGCGCGCGCATGCACCGCGAGGGGCTGATCGAGCGCGGCTTCAACATGGCCGACGGCGAGCGGCTGATCCGCATCGCGCTCGACGATCTCGTCGGCCGCCAGGTCGTGGTCTACGGCCAGACCGAGGTGACGAAGGACCTGATCGACGCCGCGCCCGAACGCGGCCTGGAGATCGTCTGGGAAGCCGGGGACGTGGCGCTCCACGATCTCGAATCCGACGCGCCATTCGTCACCTTCCGCAAGGACGGCGCGGAGCGGCGGCTCGCCTGCGATTTCGTCGCCGGCTGCGACGGCTATCACGGCCCTTCGCGGCGCAGCATCCCCGCCGCGGTGGCGCGGGAGTTCGAGCGGGCCTACCCGTTCGGCTGGCTCGGCATCCTCGCCGACGTGCCGCCGTGCAGCGACGAGCTGATCTATTCCAACCACGCCAACGGCTTCGCC
>JBKBVA010000279.1:0-3532 GCA_046289665.1 Allosphingosinicella sp. | reverse complement strand
CCTCCACCAGCCTGCGGCTGGTCCCCCTCCCCGAGCGGAGCTCGGGGAGGATTTTGTCGCGCCCCTTCCCGCAGCGCGTCGAGCGCGGCCTGCGCCTTCGCTTCGTCGCGGCCGGCACGGACCTTTTCCAGCCGCGCGATCTGGCCGCTCCGCACCTTGGCATTGTCGATGTCGAGCGTGTCGATCGCCGGCTCGTCCTTCAGCCGGTAGCGGTTGACGCCGACGATCACGTCCTCGCCGCGGTCGACCCGCGCCGCGCGGGCGGCGGCGGCTTCCTCGATGCGGCGCTTGGGCATGCCCTCGGCCACCGCCGCGGTCATGCCGCCCAGCCCCTCGACCTCCTCGATCAACGCCCAGGCCTTGTCGGCCAGCTCTTTCGTCAGGCTCTCGATGAAGTAGCTGCCGCCCAGCGGGTCGGCGACGTTGGCGATGCCGCTCTCCTCGGCGAGGATGAGCTGGGTGTTGCGGGCGATGCGGGCCGAAAAATCGGTGGGAAGCGCGATCGCCTCGTCGAAGCTGTTGGTGTGGAGCGACTGCGTGCCGCCCAGCACCGCGGCCATCGCCTCAATCGTGGTGCGCACGATATTGTTGTACGGGTCCTGCTCGGTCAGCGACACACCCGACGTCTGGCAGTGGGTCCTCAGCATCTTCGACTTGGGGTTCTCGGCGCCGAAATCCTCCATGATCCGGTGCCACAGCATCCGCGCCGCGCGCAGCTTGGCGATTTCCATGAAGAAGTTCATGCCGATGCCGAAGAAGAAGGAGAGGCGCGGCGCGAAGGCGTCCACCGCCAGCCCCTTGGCCTGGGCGGCGCGGACATATTCCATGCCGTCGGCGAGCGTGAAGGCGAGCTCCTGCACCGCCGTCGCCCCCGCCTCGAGCATGTGGTAGCCCGAGATCGAGATCGAGTTGAAGCGCGGCATGTGCTGCGAGGTATAGGCGATGATGTCCGCGACGATCCGCATCGAGGGCGCGGGCGGGTAGATGTAGGTGTTGCGGACCGCGAACTCTTTGAGAATGTCGTTCTGGATCGTGCCGGAGAGCTGCGCCTGGCTCACCCCCTGCTCTTCGGCGGCGACGATGTAGAAGGCCATGACCGGCAGCACCGCGCCGTTCATCGTCATCGAGACGCTCATCGTGTCGAGCGGGATGCCGTCGAACAGGATCTTCATGTCGTCGAGCGTGTCGATCGCCACGCCCGCCTTGCCGACGTCGCCGACCACCCGGGGATGGTCGCTGTCGTAGCCGCGGTGGGTGGCGAGGTCGAAGGCGACCGAGAGCCCCTTCTGCCCGGCGGCGAGGTTGCGCCGGTAGAAAGCGTTCGAATCCTCCGCGGTCGAGAAGCCGGCATATTGCCGGATCGTCCACGGCCGGCCGGTATACATCGAGGCATAGGGCCCGCGGGTGAACGGCGCGAAGCCGGGCAGGCCGGGATCGATATCGGCCGTGTCCTCCGCCGTATAGAGCGGGCGCACCGCGATCCCTTCCGGCGTGTGCCAGGTGAGGTCCTTGCCCTTCACCTCCTTCGAGGCGGCGGCGTCCCAATCGGCGCGTGTGGGTTTCGTGTCAGTCATTCACAATGTCCGTTCGCATGGGCGATGCCGGGTTTCAGCTGCTCGTCACCCCGGACTTGATCCGGGGTCCACCTTCTTCCGTTCAACTCCGTAAAGGGGAAGGTGGATGCCGGATCAAGCCCGGCATGACGAACCCATCAATGCCCCTCCTTCGGGCTCTCCATGATCTCGGTCAAAACGCCGCCCATGTCCTTCGGGTGCACGAAGAAGATCGGCGTGCCGTGGGCGCCGATGCGCGGCGCGCCCAGCACCCGCGCGCCCTTGCCCTCGAACCAGGCCTTGGCCTCGTGGATGTCGGGCACCTCGTAGCAGAGGTGGTGCTGCCCGCCCGCCGGGTTCTTGGCGAGAAAGCCGTGGATCGGGCTGTCCTCCCCCAGCGGCTCGATCAGCTCGATCTGGGTGTTGGGCGTGTCGACGAAGCACACCTTCACCCCCTGCGCCGGCAGGTCGAACGGCTCGCGCACCACCTGCGCCCCCATCACGTCCCGGTAGAAGGCGACGCTCTTCTCGATCGAGGGCGTCGCGACCCCGACATGGTTCAGGCGGCCGAGCTTCATAGAGCCTCCTTCAGCCCGAGGTTGAACAAAAGGTCCGCGGCGACCGCCGCGACGATGACGAAGCTGGCCGCGTGGATGGCGAGCAGCAGGTTGAACTTCGCCGCATTTTCCTCGCGGCTGAGATAGGTCCGGTAGATCGGCAGCCGCCCCTCGCGCAGCCCCCGCAGGATCCGCATCGCGATCATCGGCAGCAGCACCAGGCCGATCGCGCCGACGAGCAGGTCCTCGGAGCGGCTCACGCCGCCCCCGTCACCCCGGCGAAGGCCGGGGTCTCGTGGCGCCGCGCCGTGCCCTTCCGGCCCGGTATCCCGGCTTTCGCCGGGATGACGGCTTCGTCACAGCGGAATGTTGTCATGCTTCTTCCAGGGGTTTTCGAGCTGCTTGTCGCGCAGCTTGCGGAGCCCCAGCGCGATGCGCTTGCGGGTCGAATGGGGCATGATCACTTCGTCGATGAAGCCCTTGGACGCCGCCACGAACGGGTTGGCGAAGCGCTCTTCATATTCGGCGGTGCGCGCGGCGATCTTGTCCGGATCGCCGATGTCCTTCCTGAAGATGATCTCGACCGCGCCCTTGGCGCCCATCACGGCGATCTCGGCGGTCGGCCAGGCGTAGTTGAGGTCGCCGCGCAGATGCTTGGACGCCATGACGTCGTAGGCGCCGCCATAGGCCTTGCGGGTGATGACGGTGATCTTCGGCACCGTCGCTTCGGCATAAGCGAAGAGCAGTTTCGCGCCGTTCTTGATGATGCCGTTATGCTCCTGCGCGACGCCGGGGAGGAAGCCCGGCACGTCGACGAAGGTGACGATCGGGATGTCGAAGGCGTCACAGAAGCGCACGAAGCGCCCCGCTTTCTTGGAGCTGGCGATGTCGAGCACGCCCGCCAGCACCATCGGCTGGTTGGCGACGACGCCGACGGTGCGGCCCTCGATCCGGCCGAAGCCGGTGATGATGTTGGCGGCATGCGCCGGCTGGATCTCGAAGAAATCGCCCTCGTCCAGCACCTTCGCGATCAGCTCGTGCATGTCGTAGGGCTTGTTCGAGCTGTCGGGGATCAAAGTGTCGAGGCTGTCCTCGCGCCGGTCCCACGGGTCGCTGCTCGGCCGCTCGGGAAGGTCGTGATGGTTGGAGAGCGGGAGGAAGTCGAAGAAGTCGCGGGTGGCGAGCAGGGCCTCGATGTCGTTCTCGAAGGCGACGTCGGCGACGCCCGACTTGGTCGTGTGGGTGACGGCGCCGCCCAGCTCCTCCTGGGTCACCACCTCGTTGGTCACCGTCTTCACCACGTCGGGGCCGGTGACGAACATGTAGCTCGAATCCTTCACCATGAAGATGAAGTCGGTCATCGCCGGCGAATAGACCGCGCCGCCAGCGCAGGGGCCCATGATCAGGCTGATCTGCGGGACG
>JBKBVA010000278.1:0-3545 GCA_046289665.1 Allosphingosinicella sp. | reverse complement strand
CATGGGGTGGGTGGGGGGGGGGTGGGGGGGTCGTGGGTCTTGTTTGGGGTCCTCGGCACCGTGTCAGAGTCCTCTGTGGTGGCGCTGGCCCCCGCTCCCACCGCGCCCGGCACCGGCCACACCGCGCTCGATGCCGACCAGGCGCTCGCCTTGCTGAAGCGCGGCAACCGCATGTTCGTCGAGGACGCGCCGCCCGCCGGCCCGATCAGCCGCCGCCGCCGGCTCGAGATCGCGCAGAGCCAGGCGCCGTTCGCGGTGCTGGTGAGCTGCTCGGATTCGCGCGTCGGGCCGGAGCAATTGTTCGGGCGCGGCCTCGGCGAATTGTTCATCGTCCGCAACGCCGGCAACACCGTCGCCTCGAACCAGGCGATGGGCAGCATCGAATATGCGGTGGCCGAGCTCGGCGTGCCGCTGATCGTCGTGCTCGGCCACGAGCGTTGCGGCGCCGTCGCGGCCGCGGCCTCGGTGGTCAGCGACAACACCGCCTTTCCGGGCAGCATCGGCCGGATGGTCGAGCCGATCGTCCCCGCCGTGCTGGCGGTGCGCGGCGAGCCCGGCGACATGGTCGACAATGCAATCCGCCGGAACGTACGCGCCGTCGTCCACCAGCTGCGCACCTCGGTCGAGCCGATGCTGCTCGAGCCGCAGCGCCAGGGGAAGTTGAAGGTGGTCGGCGCCTATTACGATCTCGACACCGGCGTCGTCGACTTCTTCGACGAGGCCCCCGCCGCGCCGGCCGCCTGAGCCCCGCGCCGCGCCCCCCCCCGCGGGCTTCCCTTTCCCGGCAGGCAAATATAGGTTAAGCACCTGAAACGGGATGAAAAAGGGGATGACATCGTGGCGAGACTGATCGGCTGGCTGTGCCTGGCCTTGTTCGCGCTCGCGCCTGCCGCAGCCGCGGCGGCGGACTGGCGGGCGGCCGAAACCGAGCATTTCATCATCTACACCGACCAATCCGACAAGGATCTGGAGAAGATGGCGACGCGGCTCGAGAAGATGGACGGGCTGCTCAGGATGGCGACCGGCATTTCCGACGAGGTCGAGCCGGTGAAGGTGCGCATCTACGTCGTCGACGACACGGCGGCGGTGGGCAAGGCGGTCGGCCAGACCGGCTCCGGCATCCTCGGCTTCTACACCAGCAACATCTTCGGGCCGTTCGCGGTGACGCCGGCCAAGACGCCCTCTTATGCGGGCGGCTTCGATGCGGACATGGTGCTCTACCACGAATATGCGCACCATTTCATGCTGCAATATTTCCCGGCCTCCTACCCGCAATGGTATGTCGAGGGCTTCGCCGAGCTGATCGGATCGAGCAAGTTCCTGCCCGACGGGCGGATCGGCTACGGCATGCCGGCCAAGCATCGCGGCGATCATCTCGCCTTCGCCTGGGCGCCGCTCCAGGAAGTGCTGATGAAGCCCGCCCACAAGGTCCACAATTTCGACCTGTACGGCCAGGGCTGGGCGATCACCCACTATCTCACCTTCTCCGACGAGCGGGCGCCGCAGATGCGCCAGTATCTCACCGCGCTGACCCAGGGGAAGAGCCCGGAGGAAGCCGCCAAGGCGTTCGGCAACATCTCGAAGCTCAACCAGGACGCCGCCAAATATCTGCGCGCCGGCAGCTTCGCCTACAAGCCGGTCGACGTGAAGATCGAGGAGCCGGTGATCCGCAGGGTCCGGCCGCTCAGCGCCGGCGAGGCGGCGCTGATCCCCGAGATCATCGCCTTCCGCGACGAGAGCCTCGGCTGGTACCGGAAGGAGGGCGACAAGAAGCGCGCGCTCGAATTCCGCGAGAGGAACCTCGCCGACATCCGGAGCAAGGCGGCGATCCACGCCAACGATCCGTTCGCGCTCCATCTGCTCGGCGAGGCGGAATATGCGGCGGGCAATTACGCGGCCGCCGAGGCCGCCGCCGACCGCCTGCTCGCGCTCAAGCCCGATCATGTCCGCGGCCGGGTCCGCAAGGCGCTCGCCATGCTCCAGAACGCGCCCGCCGCCGAGCGCGCCGGGCGGGCCGACGAGGCGCGCAAGCTCGTGCTCGCCGCCAACCGCGACAATCCGGACGACGTGCTGCCGCTGGTCGGCTATTACCAGACCTTCAACCTCGCCGGGGAGCAGGCGCCCGAGCAGGCGGTGAACGGCCTCGCCGCCGCGGTCCAGACCCTGCCGGGCGACGAGCGGATCCGGCAGATGATGGTCGACGAAATGGCCGCGCAGAAGAAGTGGCGCTACGCCATCGCCTATCTCGCCCCGCTCGCCAATTCGCCGCACGAAACGCCGATGCGCGATGCGGCGCGCAAGCAAATGGAGGAACTGGAGGCGGAGCTGGCGAAGGAGACGGGCGCGACGCCCGCCGCCTCCTGACCGGAAAGGGCCGGCGGCGCCGCCGCGGCGCCGGCTCTCGCGTCACCTGGCCCGCTTAGCGCGGCGCCATTCGGATCGCGCCGTCGAGGCGGACATATTCGCCGTTCAGATAGGGGTTCTCGGCCATGAAGACGGCGAGCCGGGCATATTCCTCGGCGCGGCCGAGCCGCTTGGGGAAGGGGACCTGCGCGGCGAGCGCGTCCTTCACGTTCTGCGGCATCATCGCCACCATCGGCGTCTCGAACACGCCCGGCAGGATGGTGTTGACCCGGATGCCCTCGTTCATCAGGTCGCGGGCGATCGGCAGCGCCATGCCGAGCACGCCGGCCTTCGACGCCGAATAGGCCGCCTGGCCGATCTGCCCGTCCTGCGCCGCCACCGAGGCGGTGTTGACGATCAGGCCGCGCTCTCCGTCCTCGAGCGGATCGAGCGAGACCATGCCGAAGGCGGACTTGGCGATCATCCGGAAGGTGCCGATCAGGTTGATCTGGATGGCGAGCTCGAACTGGTGGATCGGATAGGCCTTGGGCTCGCCGGTCGCCTTGTCGCGGCCGACCGTCTTCATCGCATTGGCGACGCCGGCGCAATTGACCAGGATCCGCTCCTGCCCGTGCGCCTCGCGCGCCTTGGCGAAGCCGGCCTCGACCGCGTCGTCCGACGTGACGTCGACCTGGCAGAAGACGCCGCCGATGTCGGAGGCGACGCGTTCGCCCTTGTCCGCGTCGCGGTCGAAGACGGCGACCTTGACGCCGCGTTCGGCGAGCGCGCGGGCGGTGGCCTCGCCGAGGCCGGAGGCGGCGCCGGTGACGATGGCGGCGATGTTGCTGTCGAGTTTCATGCGGTCTCCCCTGGGTGAGCGTTCGCGCCGCTTCCTAGGGGGCGGGCGGCCTTCCCGCAACGGGGGCGGAGACACGGCGCTTCGGGACAGGGAAGGGGAGAGCGGCGTATGTGCGCGGGGAGCGCCGCGGCCGCGCTTGAGGTGCGTCGGAGGGCGCCGCGGGACGCCGCGGCTGGCCGGGCCGGAGATAGGCGGTGCGGCGGCCGGCGCCCGCAGGCGCCGGTCGCGGCAGCGGCGTGGAGGTTACGGGCTGATCGGGCCTTCGTCGCCGTCGCCCTTGCCCCAGATGAAGATGATGATGACGAAAATGCCGAACAGGACGCCGAGCGTGGTCGCGACGTCC
>JBKBVA010000277.1:0-3567 GCA_046289665.1 Allosphingosinicella sp. | reverse complement strand
GTTCGCGAACGGCACCGGGCGCCTCTCCCCCTGGGACCATTCGGCGATGCGGGCGCGCTGCTCGGGGGTGGTGACGTCGAGCATGCGCAGCGGCGTATCGAGGAGCGCCCCGCCCTCGCCGCCGATCCGGCGGACGAGCTCGGCGGCGCTGGCGGTGAACGCCTCCATTTCCCACCTTTCGTAGACGCCGCTGCGATACTCCCACAGCACGTTGACCTCCTGCCGCGGGTTCGAATGCTTCGCGCGGTGGACGACGAGGGCGGTGAGGTCGAACTTGGTGCTGTCCGACGGCACCGTCTCGTCCTTGAAGACGTCGAGCCCCGGCGGCGGCGTCGCGTCGATCGGCGTGTCGTGGAAACCGAGCAGGATGTTGATGAACGGGTTGCGCTCGTCGCGCGGGTCCGCGCGCAGTTTCTCGACCAAAGCGACGAAGGGATAATCCTCGTTCTCGATGGCGCCGCGCACCGTCGCATCGACCTGTGCGACCAGATCCGCGAAGCGCAGCTCCGGATCGACGTCCTGCCGCAGCACGACGGTGTTGACGAGCATGCCGAACAAGCGGTCGGCGCCCGGCCAGCCGCGCGCGGCGAAGCCCGAGCCGAGGCTCAGCTTCTTCTGGCCGGAATAGCGCCACAGGCACAGGAACATCACCGCCGCGAACAGCACGAAGCTGGTGACGTTCGCGGCCTTCGCGGCGGCCTCGAACGCCTGCCATTCGTCGCGCGTGAAACGGGTGCGCAGATGATCGCCCCGATAGGAAAGCGAGGCGGCGTCCTTGCCGAACAGCCTGACGCCGTCGGGCGCATTCTCCAGCCGCTCGCGCCAGTAGGAAAGCTGACGCTCCGCCTCCGGCGTCCCCAGCCAATCCGCCTGCGCCCGCACATAGGCGCGGTAGGAGATTGGCTCGGCCAGGTTCGTCGCATAGCCGGGCGTCACCCGCTGCTTGTAGAGCTCGATCAGCTCGCGGGTGAATTCCGAGCTCGACCAGCCGTCGTGGATGATGTGGTGCTCGCGGTGGACGAGGACGTGGCGGTCCGCGGCGAAGCGGATCAGCAGGAAGTTGGTCAGCGGCAGGCGCGACAGGTCGGGGATGACCGGCAGGCGCTCGGCGGTCGCGCGGTCGATAAAGGCCGTCTCCGCCTCGGGCGGCGTGCCGGACGCGTCGATCTCCTCGAGATGGAGGACGCCTTCGGGAAGCACCGTCTGCACGGGCTCGCCGTTCCGCTCGGAAAAGACCGTCCGGTAGATGTCGTGCCGCCCGAAAATTGCGAGCAGGCTCGCGCGCAGCGCCGGGACGTCGAGCGGCCCCGCCAGCGTCGTCGCCGATTCCGCGAGATAGGCCCGGCTTTCCGGCGCGATCAGGTGGGCATACCAGGCGGAGACCTGCTGCTTCGAGATCGGGGCGGTGTCGCCGCCGTCCAGCCCTTCCCCGACCGACGCCTGGCCCGGCCCCGCATCCCCGCCGCCGGACGCCGCCGCGACGAGCGCCGCGACGGTCGGGGCGTCGCGGAAGGCGCTGAAGCGGACGCGTCTGCCGAGGATCGGCTGGGCGCGGCTCAGCATGCGCATGGCGGTGATCGAATCGCCGCCGAGCGCGAAGAAATCGTCGTCCGGGCCCGCCTCGACGCCGAGCATCTGCGACCACAGGCGGCACAGCTCGGCCGCGGCCCTTGTCGTGTCCGTCACGTCCTCAATCCTCCGCGCGCCTGGGTTCGAGATAGGGGTTGCCGGTGGTGATCAGCGCGTTGCGCAGCTTCTCCACCACCGCCGGGCGCTGCTCGATGCCGAGTGCCCTGAGGATGATGCGGATCGGGCGGTAGCCGTCGCAATTGTCGAAGACCTGCCGCGCCAGCGGATCGGCGGGCTTTGCCGGCATCGGGAAGGCCATGGTCTGGCCGGCGCTGACATAGCTTTCCCCCTCGCGCCGGAACTGCTCGATCTCGGTCGTGCGCGGCATATAGACAGTGTCGAGGAATTCCCTCCGCCCCTCCCCATCCCCCCGCCTCGGCACGCCCGAATCGGAGCGCTGCACGTAGAACCACAGGAGCGGGCTGAGTTCGCCCAGCAGCAGATTGGTCACCTGCCAGCGGTCGAGATCGTCGAGCGCGTCATAGGCCTGCCGGACCAGCGGATCGGCCAGATCGAGATACCAGCTGGTGCGGCCGGCGAGGTTGTCGAACTGGTTGACGCAATAGCTGAGCGGCGACAGGCCGGCGCCGCGGCAGAGCTCGTCGAAGGTGGCGGCGGTGTAGC
Organism: Allosphingosinicella sp.; assembly: GCA_046289665.1. GTDB lineage: Bacteria > Pseudomonadota > Alphaproteobacteria > Sphingomonadales > Sphingomonadaceae > Allosphingosinicella. The sequence goes on along the minus strand of JBKBVA010000277.1, from coordinate 1,314 downwards.
TGTATTCGACGGGCTGCAGGAAATAGTCGGCGATCGCAGCGGGCGGCGCGGCGCGCTGCTCCTTCAAGAAGGCGCCGAGCTGGTTGTCGACGGGGAAGTCATCGATCAGGCTCTTGGTGATCGGCAGCTCCCGCTCGATGTCGGGCGCACTGCCCGATCCGGCGAGCAGCCTGATCGCCTTCTGATAGGCCGTGGTCGGGATGCGGTGGTAGAAATTGTATACCATGAATTCCATGAGACCGTCCTTTTTGAGGGCGGCGGCGATGCGCTTGAGCGTCGCGGCGGGATCGGCATTGTGGTGAACGACGCCGGTGCAGACGATGTGGTCGAACTCGTCCTCGTAAGGGATGGAATTGAGACTCTCTTCCCGCAGCTCCAGATTGCGGATGCCGGCGGCGTCGGCGAGCCGGCGGCAGGTCTCGAGCGACGTCGTCGAGACGTCGCTGCCGATCACGGTCGCGCCGGGGAAGCGCAGGGCGGTGAGCGCCGCCTGGTTGGTCCCGCAGCCGGCGACCCAGATGCGCATGTCCGGCCGCAGCCGTGCATCGCCTTCGCGTCCGAGCTCGTGGTTGATGACGCCGGGCCAGAAGCCGGGATCGCGAAACGCCGGCAGGACCATCGGCGCCCAGGGATAATTGATCTCCCCGTAGAATTCCTTGTTGATCGCATCGACGTCGGCGGCGCCGAGCGAGGCGTCGATGTTGAAGAACGGATTTTCGGTCATGAACGGGCCTCGATCTGGAACGGGGAAGGTCACAAGCTGCGCAGCAGCCGCGCCACGGCAGCGGCATTGTCGCCAAGGACGCAGTCGTAATGGGTGCCGGGGAGCGCGATCTGGTCGCGGAGCGCGCCGAGATGCTCCCGCCAGGCGCGGGTGACGGCCTCGGCGTCCCCCCATGCGGGAGGACGGCGGGTCGCGACGGCGAGAAAGGCGGAGCAGCTCAGGCGCCCGGAGGGGCGGTAGGCGCGCAAGCGGCGCGTGTTGGCCCGGCAGGCGGCGAGGACCGCGCGCGCCTCGGGCGAAGCGGAGAGCGCCGCGCTCCGGCCGGGATCGGCATCGCGGCCGAGCGCGAGTTCGCGGCGCATCATTTCCTCGAAATCGACCGGCGCCTCGGCGTCGGCATCGCCTTGCGGGAGCGGCGGGTCGATCATGACCAGCCCGCCAATCTCCACGCCGTCTCTCTCGCTCTGCCGCGCGACCTCCCAGGCCAGCAGCGCGCCGTAGGACCAGCCGGCGAGGACCGGCGCCCGCGCCTGCGGCAATGCGTTGCGACAGGCCGAGGCCTGCGCCTCCAGGGTCGCGAACGCCTCCGG
>JBKBVA010000276.1:0-3569 GCA_046289665.1 Allosphingosinicella sp. | reverse complement strand
GATGCGGATCTTGTCGTCGGGCGCGGTCATCGCGCGCGACACCAAAGCGGTCTGCTGCCCCTCGATGTCGAAATAGCGGATCTGGCGGAAGTTGAAGATGCGCTCGTAAAATTCGGCCCAATGGTCCATCCGGCCGCGGTTCACATTGTGGGTGAGGTGGTCGAGCGTGTGGAGGCCGACACCTGTGGCGGCGCGGTCCGCGCCCGGCACCGGCTCGAAATCCACGTCGTAGATCTGCTCGGCGCCGTAGCGGTCGACGAGATAGAGGTAGGAACCGCCGATCCCCTCGATCGCCGGGATTTCGAGCTCGCCGGGCCCGCGCGTCGTCTCGACCGGGGTGGCGCCGCGTTCCACAGCCATTTCAAATGCTTGCTTGGCGTCCTTCACGCGGAATGCCATGCCGTTGGCCGAGGGGCCGTGCGCCTTGCGGAACTCGGCGGCCTGGCCGGAAGGCTCCATATTGAGGATGAAGTTGATGTCCCCTTGCGCATAGTGGCGGACGTTCTTCGACTTGTGGTTGCCGACATGGGCAAAGCCCATCGCGGTGAACAGGCCGGCGAGCGCGTCGGGATCGGGGCCGGTGAACTCGACGAATTCGAAGCCGTCGAGGCCGAGCGGGTTGTCGCGGGAGGTCATTGGCAGGCACCTTGTCGCTGATCTGGTGGAATGGCGCGGCTTCTACCAGCGGGGGCAGGGGGCGGCAAATCACCGGTTGCGCGGCGGGCGGGGGAGACCCTATCTCCCCGTCACATCCCTCCCGCAGCGAAGAACGAGACCATGGCCGCCACCCATTCCACCCGCATGCTCATCCTCGGCTCGGGCCCCGCCGGCCTGTCGGCCGCCATTTACGGCGCGCGCGCCGGCATGGCGCCGATCGTCGTCCAGGGCATCCAGCCCGGCGGCCAGCTCACCACCACCACCGACGTCGAAAATTACCCCGGCTTCCGCGACGTCATCCAGGGCCCCTGGCTGATGGAGGAGATGCAGGCCCAGGCCGAGCATGTCGGCGCGAAGATGGTGTGGGACCATATCAGCGAGGTCGATCTCACCCGCCGCCCGTTCCGCCTGATCGGCGACAGCGGCGCGGTCTATACCGGCGACGTCCTCGTCATCGCCACCGGCGCCCAGGCCAAGTGGCTGAACATCCCCTCCGAGGAGCATTTGAAGGGCAAGGGCGTCTCCGCCTGCGCCACCTGCGACGGCTTCTTCTACCGCGGCAAGAAAGTGGCGGTGATCGGCGGCGGCAACACCGCGGTCGAGGAAGCGCTCTACATGACCAACCACAGCCACGAAGTGACGCTGATCCACCGCCGCGATTCGCTGCGCGCCGAGAAGATCCTGCAGGACCGGCTGTTCGCCCACCCGAACATCCGCATCCTCTGGAACAAGGCGGTCGACCAGTTCGTCGCCGGCGGCGAGCCGGAGGGCCTGGTCGGCCTCGACCTCAAGGACACCAAGACCGGCGAGATCAGCCGCCTCGACGTCGAGGGCGGCTTCGTCGCCATCGGCCATTCGCCGGCCACCGAATTGTTCAGGGGCAAGCTCGCGCTCGACAGCGACGGCTACATAGAGGTCGAGACCGGCTCGACCCGCACCAATGTGCCGGGCGTGTTCGCCTGCGGCGACGTCATGGACAAGGTCTACCGCCAGGCGGTCACCGCGGCCGGCACCGGCTGCATGGCCGCGCTCGACGCCGAACGCTTCCTCGCCGAGGCGGAGTTCGAGGCTTCCGCGGCGGCCTGACCTGATCCGGATCGCGAAGACGCTTTGAAGTGCGCCGGCCTGGAACCCTCTCCCCGGCGGGGAGAGGGCAGGGTGAGGGGGCTCGGCGCGCGAGGGTTTCCGCCGCGGCCTCTAGCGATTAACGGAACCGGGGCGGATTGCGGAGCCGGGCGGAACCGTCACCCCGGACTTGATCCGGGGTCCACCTTCTTCGGCGCGGCGTCTTCAAGGAAAAGGTGGCTGCCGGATCGGGTCCGGCATGACGAGGAAGGGCCGGCCGAAGCGTCTACTGCAGGGACCTGGCCTTGAGGAAGGTCAGCAAAGACCCATAGGTCTCAAGCATTTCCGCGTCGACTTCGTCATCCTCTATGAGGATGCCGAGCCGCTCCTCCAAAGCGGTGAACAGGCCGGCGACCGCCATCGAATCGAATTCGGGAAGCGCGCCGAGCAATTCGGTCGCGGGGCCGAAGCCGGCGACCTGCTCCGCCGGAAGGCCGAGGACGTCGGCCAGCGTCGCGCGCAGCGTCGCATCGACTTCCTCTTCGTCGTTCCAGGCGATGACCATCTTCGCTCCTCTTTACGCGGCGCCGCCTAAAGCGTCCGCGCCGTCCCGACAAGCGCCCATTCCCCCCGGCGCCGGCCCGCGCTATCGCGGCGGCGTGACCGATCCCGACCCGACACCGCGGCCGCTCGACCATCTCAGCTTCCGCGGCGCGCCCGGCGCGCCCGCGCTGCTGACCCGCGAGGGCCTGCTCGATTATGCCGGGCTCGAGGCGGCCGTCGGCTCGCTGGCGGCGGCGCTCAAGGGCAGGGGCCTCGCCCCCGGCGCGCGGGTCGCGAGCTGGCTCCCCAAAAGCCGGATGACGGGCGTTCTGCCGCTCGCCTGCGCCCGCGCCGGTCTCGTCCACGTGCCGGTCAACCCGCTGCTGAAGCGCGCCCAGCCCGCCCACATCCTCGCCGACAGCGGCGCCGCCCTGCTGGTCACCGGCGCCGCCCGCCTCGCCACGTTGCAGGAAGGCGACCGCGCCTGCCCGGCGGTGACCGAGGAGGAGGGGGCGGCGATGCTCTCCGGCGCGGACCGCCTCGGCCCCTCCCGGGCGGCGCCCGACGATCTCGCGGCCTTGCTCTACACCTCCGGCTCGACCGGGCGGCCCAAGGGCGTGATGCTGAGCCACGCCAATCTCTGGCTCGGCGCCGTCTCGGTCGCCTCCTATCTCCGCCTCTCCGCCGAAGACCGCATCCTCGCCGTCCTCCCTTTCGCCTTCGATTATGGCCAGAACCAGCTGCTCTCGGCCTGGGCGGCGGGGGCGGCGGCGGTGCCGATCGAATATATCGCCGCCCGCGACGTCATCCGCGCGGTGGAGGCGAACGGCATCACCACGCTGGCCGGCGTACCGCCGCTCTGGGTCCAGCTCGTCGAGAGCGTCTGGCCGCCGCGCGCCGCTCTGTCGCTGCGCCGCCTCACCAACAGCGGCGGGCGCCTGCCGGCCTCGGTCGCGCGGCGGATGCGCGAGCTCTTCCCCGCCGCCGAGATCCACCTGATGTACGGCCTCACCGAGGCCTTCCGCTCGACCTCGCTCGATCCGGCTCTGCTCGACGACCATCCGGATTCGATCGGCACCCCGATCCCCTTCGCCGACGTCATGGCGTCACGCCCGGACGGCCGTGAATGCGCCCCCGGCGAGGAAGGCGAATTGGTCCATTCCGGGCCGCTGGTGGCGAAGGGCTATTGGAACGATCCGGCGCGCACCGCCGCTCGGTTCCGCCCGGCCCCCGGCGGCGGTACCGCCGTCTGGTCCGGAGACCGGGTGCGGCGCGACGCGGACGGCCTCTTCTATTTCGTCGGC
>JBKBVA010000275.1:0-3572 GCA_046289665.1 Allosphingosinicella sp. | reverse complement strand
GGTGAGGCGCGCGGCGCGGCGGATCCGTTCGAACCCTTCCGCCTCGGCGCCTTCGAACAGGTAGGGGTCGGTCGTCGCCACCCGCGCCTCGGCGAGCGACGCGCAGCCGCTGGCCCGAAGCGGCGTCTCGCGGCTCCCCTGCACCAGCAATGCCGTCCCGCCCCAGCCGATATAGCGCTCGCCGACCCGCGGCACGTCGATCAGCCCCAGCACCGGCCTCCCGTCTTCGAGCAGCGCGATCAGCGTCGTCCAGCTCGGCAGGCCGCAAATGTAAGCGCGCGTGCCGTCCACCGGATCGAGGCTCCAGGTCCAGCCGCTCTGCGCGCGCCGGTCGGGGAATTCCTCGCCCGTAATGCCGTGGCTGGGATGGCGATATTCGATGAGCTGGCGGATCACGCGCTCGGCCCCGCGGTCCGCCTCGGTGACGGGGTCGAACCAGCCGGCATGCCCCTTGTCCTCGACTGCGAAGGCGGCGCGTTCCAGCGTCTCGCGCCGCGCGGCGTCGGCGAGCAGGCGGGCGAAGGCGGCGAAGTCTGCAAGCTTGTCGGACACGCCCGGCTCCTAACGCGCGGGGCGGGCGGGGGATAGCCGCCTCACGCGCGGATCGGCACGTCGTCCCTGGGCTGCGGCGGCGCGCGGCGCCCCTCCGGCGCCCATCCGCAGCGCGGGCAGCGATGCTCGCCGACCGACAGGTGAATGCCCCAGGGGGTTTGCGGCGTGCAGGTGACGGGCCGGGCGGGGAGGCCGGCGGCGAAGGCGCGGCGGGGACGGCCGAGATCCGCCATCAGCCTCGCTGCCCCTTATGTCCGGCGCCTGCGCCCATCCCGCTCCCTTCGTGCGGTGTCGTCGGGGGGAGGCTGGCGGCAGGCCGCCTTGCTGTCAACGGAAGGGCGAAGAATTCGCCCGCTCTTGTCAATCTGGCGGGTTGAGTTATCCTGCGTCAGGATGGACATCGCATTTCCCGGGCTGCTCGAGCTCCTGCCCTTCATCGCCGTCGGCTTCGCGGCGCAGCTGATCGACGGCGCGCTCGGCATGGCGTTCAAGGTCATCTCCAGCACCTTGCTGCTCAGCCTCGGCATGCCGCCCGCCGCGGCGTCGGCGACCGTCCATGCGGTGGGGAGCTTCACTTCGGCGGTGGCCGGGGTCAGCCACGTGCTGCACGGCAATGTCGACTGGCGGCTGTTCGGCCGGCTCGTCGCCGGCGGCATCGTCGGCGGCATCCTCGGCGCATACGTGCTGACCGAGATCCCGGCCGAGACCGCGCGCCCGTTCGTCTTCGCCTATCTCAGCCTCATCGCCCTCTATCTCTTCTGGCGCGCCTTCCGCTTCGAGCAGAAGGAGCGGCGGCCGCGCTACGTGGCGCCGCTCGGCACGGCCGGCGGCTTCCTCGACGCGGCCGGCGGCGGCGGCTGGGGTCCGGTGGTGACCTCCAACCTGCTCGTCCAGGGGGCTGAGCCGCGCAAGGTGATCGGCACCGTCAACACCGCCGAATTCTTCGTCACCGTCACCGTCTCGGCGACCTTCCTCGCCACGCTAGGGCTGCAGGCCTTCACCACCGCCTTTCTCGGCCTCCTCATCGGCGGCGTCGCCGCGGCCCCGGTGGGCGGCTATGCGGCGAAGAAGATCCCGGCCCGGCCGCTCCTCTTCACCGTCGCCGCCGTCCTCCTCCTCACCAGCGGCTACGGCGTCTACCGCGCGCTCGCCTGAGGCAGGACCGGATAGGCGGTCGTGTACTTCACCCGCTCCATCGCGAAGCGGGAGGTGACGTTCTTGAGCGGCACGGCGGCGATCAGGCGGCGGTAGAACTCGTCGTAATCGGCCATCGAGGCGACGGCGATGCGCAGCATGTAATCGACGTCGCCCGCCATCCGGTACACCTCCATCACCTGCGGCATGGCGAGCACGGCCTGGGCGAACCGCTCCAGCCAGGCGTCGCTATGGTCCCCGGTCTCGACCTCGACGAAGACGGTGAGGCCGAGGCCGACCGCGTCGGGATCGACCAGCGCGACGCGGCGGCGGATCACGCCCGCTTCCTCCATGCGCTGGATGCGGCGCCAGCAGGGGGTCTGCGACAGGTTCACCCGGCTCGCCACCTCGGCGACGGGAAGCGACGCATCCTCCTGCAGAATGGCGAGGATCTTGAGGTCGGTCGCGTCCACTCCAAATCTCCCGGTTTTGAGAAGATTCTTCTACATGAACGATGGTGCGGCGCAATAACGGTGCTATCTGCCCGCGCGCGTTGATCGGCGCGCCGCTCTCCCATATCTGCATCTCTCCGGTGCTTCGCCCGCCTCGTCGCGGGCGGCGGGTCGGATTCGCGCTTCGTCGGGGCGCGTAGAAGATTTTTCTAAGATGCGGGTGCCGCCATGGAAGCAGAAGGGCCGTTCGAAAGCCGCCGCGCCGTTCCCGACGCGATCGATCCGGTGCGCGCCGACACGCCGGCCGACGCGCTCGCCCTTGCCCTTGCTGCGGCGGGGGAGGGGATTGCCGAACGCCTCCGCGCGCTGACCGAGGCCGCGTCCGGCAGCATCGTCTTCACCACCAGTTTCGGCATCGAAGACCAGCTCATCGCGCACCACATCTTCACGCAGAAGCTGCCGATCGCGGTGGTGACGCTCGACACCGGCCGCCTTTTCCCCTCCACCTACAAGCTCTGGCAGGAGACCGAGGAGCGCTACGGCGTCCGCATCAAGGCCTTCTACCCGCAGGCGGAGGCGGTGGCGGCGATGGTGGCGGACGCCGGCATCAACGGCTTCTACCATTCGAAGGACGCGCGCATCGCCTGCTGCGCCGTGCGCAAGGTCGAGCCGCTCGGCCGCGCGCTGGCCGGCGCCGCCGCCTGGGTGACGGGCCTGCGCGCCGACCAGTCGAACGCCCGCGGCGCCGTCGAGCTCGCCGCCTTCGACACGGAGCGCGGCCTGCTGAAGATCGCCCCTCTGTTCGACCGCAGCCGGGCCGAGGTCGCCGCCGATTGCGCGGCGCTGGGCGTGCCGGTCAATGAACTCCACGCCAAAGGCTTCCTGTCGATCGGCTGCGAACCCTGCACCCGCGCCCTCCAGCCCGGAGAGCCGGAACGCGCCGGCCGCTGGTGGTGGGAAAGCGACGCCGCGAAGGAATGCGGCCTCCACGTCGGCCCGGACGGACGGCTGGTGCGGGGGAAAGCGGCATGAGCATCCGCAACACTCCCGTCACCCCAGCGAAGGCTGGGGTCCATGCTGAGTCAGCACCCCGCACGGACGCGGCATGGATGCCAGCCTCCGCTGGCATGACGGAGAGGGTCCCCGAAAACGTGCCCGCGCGGATCGCGCCGCTGCCGAACCTGCCGCTGTTCCACAAGCTGGCCGGCCGGAAGGCGGTGGTCGTCGGCGCGTCCGAAGGCGCGGAGTGGAAGGCGGAGCTGATCGCCGCCGCCGGGGCGGACGTGCTGCGCCTCGAACATGCGTGGAGCCCCGCCGATCTGGAAGGCGCCGCGCTCGCCGTCGCCGACCTGGCCGACCGCGACGAGGCGCTGCGCTTCATCGCCGCCGCGCGCGCCGCCGGCGCGGCGGTCAACATCGTCGACCAGACCGACC
>JBKBVA010000274.1:0-3608 GCA_046289665.1 Allosphingosinicella sp. | reverse complement strand
TCCCTCTACCTCGCCGGCGAGGTGCTGCGCGCCAACGGACAGCCGCCCGCCTGACGCCTCAGCCGCCGCGCAGCTCCGCCAGGGTCCGCTCGGCCCAGTCGTACATCTCGCCGTCCCGCGCCCGCTCGAAGCGGTCGAGGCGCTTTGCACGCCAGGCCACCTCCTCAAGCGGCGCCACCGCTTCGGCGCCGCGCCCCTTCGCAATCAACAAGGCGGCGCGCCGGCAATGCGCCTCGCCTCCCGCCATGCGCGCGCCGATCTCTTCATACAGCGCCAGCGCCCGCTCCATCTCGCCGGTCTCCTCGAAGGCCCGCGCGAGCAGCAGAGCGGCGCGGTCGTTCTCGCTCCCCGAAGCGCTCGGCGGCAGCGTTTCGAGAAGCGGCCGGGCGGCAGCCGCGTCGCCGGCTTCGAGCAAGGCGCGGGCGAGCTTCAGGCGCGCCGCCTGGTCCGCCCCGCGCGTCTCCGCCAGCGCCTCGCGGTAATGCGGCACCGCCTCCACCCATAAGCCAGCGTCCGCCAGCGCATCGCCCAGCGCGTTGCGGCTGGCGGCGGTGTCGGCGACGTCCAGCGCGTCGCGCGCCGCGCGGATGTCGCGCTCCGGGTCGAGCCGCCGCACCGCCGCCGCCTTCGCCGCCCGCACTTCGCGGCGCCCGGAATATTGCGGGAGTATCTCGAAAAAGGCGTAAGCGAGGCAGCCGGGGATGGATAGGAAGAGGATCACCATCAGCCATAGCCCGCTGCGGCCGTTTCGCACGCAGTGGATCGCGCAGATCAGCTGAATGACCAGCGAAACGCCGACGAGATGCATCGCCCTTCCCTCTCCCCCGGCGCCCGTCAGCCGCGCGGCGGCGGCGGGCGGCGGTCCGGCTCGAGGCCGTGGTCGTCGACCCGGTCCAGATCCTCCGAATCGACGGCGTTCGCTTCGGTGCCCGGCTGGCGGACCGATTCGACGACGAAGCCGCGCCGCCACAGCAGCCACAGGAGCAGCATGCCGGGAAGCGCCACCACCATCGTCATCAGCCAGAAGCCGACCCAGCCGAACTGCTCGGCGGCGATGCCCGCCGGCGAGGAGAGCCAGGTCCGCCCGACCGCCGCGAAGGACGACAGGAGCGCGAACTGGGTCGCCGTATAGGCAAGGTTCGACAGGCCCGACAGATAGGTGACGAAGACGGTGAGGCCCATGCCGCTGGTCACCTGCTCGGTCGCGACCGCGATGGTGAGCCAGGTATTGGAATGGCCCTGCGAGGCGAGGATGGCGAACATGCCGTTGCTGAACATCATCAAGAGGCCGGAGACGAACAAGGCGCGGCCCATGCCGAGCCAGGCCATGAACGGCGCCGCCAGCGCCACCCCGACGATCAGGCCCCAGAAGCCGACCCCCTTGTTGATGATGATGAATTCGGTGTCGCTGAAGCCGAGCTCGACGATCATCGGATTGAGCATGATCTGCCCCATCGCGTCGCCCAATTTGTAGATCAGCACGAACAGCAGGATGAGCAGGGCGCCGCGGCGCTGCAGGAACTCGCGGAACGGGCCGACCACGGTGGTGGCGAGCCACTGGCCCGGCGCCATCGGCGGCTCGCGCTCCAGCACCTTGTCGTGGAGGCCCCGGCCCGCCCAGAAAGCGGCGATGATGCCGGGGACGATGCAGAAGGCGGTGAAGCCGTAGGCGCGCTCCCAGCCGAGGTTGAAGCCCTCGGGCGAGGCCATGGCGATGGTGCCGACGCCGGCCGCGAAGGCGCCGAGGCGGTAGCCGAACTGGTTGTTGGCGGTGCCGTGCGGCAGCTCGTCGTCGGGCAGGATCTCGATCCGGTAGGCGTCGATGACGATGTCCTGGGTCGCGCCGAGGAAGGACGTGACGATCGCCCAGAAGGCGAAGAGCCCGAGATTGTTGGCCGGATCGCTCGCGCCGAGCATCCAGATCGACACGAACAAGAGGGCCATGACGAAGAACAGCCAAGCCCGTCGCTGGCCGAACATGCGCGTCAGGATCGGCAGCTTCACCCGGTCGATGAACGGCGCCCACAGGAATTTCAGCGTATAGGGCGTGGTGAGCCCGACGGCGAAGCCGATCGTCGACTTCTCGATCCCGACTTTAGTCAGCCAGAAGGTCATGGTGCCGAGCAGCAGAGCGAGCGGGAAGCCGCTGGAGATGCCGAGCAGCAAGGCGGCGAGCGGGCGCTTGCGCAGATAGGGCGCCATGGTGGCGAGGAATCCGGGGCGGCGCTCGGCGCCAGTCTGTGCGGCCTGTGTCATCCCGCCCTTGTAGCGTCTCCGCCTGCGCCTGCCAGAGGGTGATTGAGGCTTGCGCGAGACGCGCCGGCGACGCAGCATCCCCGGCGATGGACATGCCCACCCGCCTGCGGCCCACCGAAGGCCAGCGCGCGCTAGCGGCGCAGGTCGCGCGCGGCGAGAGCAGCCACGGCGAGGCGATCGCCCGCGTCGACGCCGCCGTCTATACCGATCCGGCGCGGTTCGAGGCCGAACGCGCGGCGCTGTTCGCGAAGCTGCCGCTGGTGATCGCCCCGTCGGCGCTGCTGCCGCGCGGCAACATGGCGGTGCCGCATGACGGCTTCGGCATCCCCTTGCTGCTCAGCCGCGACAAAGCGGGCGTGGCGCGCGTCTTCTTCAACGTCTGCCGGCATCGCGGCACGCGGCTGGTGGAGGGCGCGGAGCCGGTCTGCGCGCCCCGCCTGGTCTGTCCCTATCACGCCTGGGCCTACGGCCTTGACGGCGCGCTGGCGGGCGTGCCGCGCAGCGACAGCTTTCCCGGCCTCGACAAGAGCGCCCACCGCCTCGTCGAGCTGCCGAGCCTCGAGAGCGGCGGCCTGATCTGGTTCGCCCGCGACGAGGCCGCCGATTTCGCCGACGCCGCCGCGCTGGCCCCCGAATTCGACGCCTTCGGCCTCGCCGGCCACCATCTCTACCGCCGCCGCGTCCACGACGTCGCGGCGAACTGGAAGCTGATCATGGACGCGTTCCTGGAAAGCTACCACGTCCAGCGGCTGCACAGCGCCACCATCGGCCGCTTCTTCGCCGACGGCGTCACCGCCGCCGACACGCTCGGCCGCCACCAGCGCTCCGCCGTCGCCCGCACCGACCACCTCGCCCGCGTCGACCATGAGGACTGGGCGGCGCTGCGCGGCGTCGTCACCTTCGCCTACCAGCTCTTCCCCGCCACCGTGCTGGTGATGAGCCCCGATTACGTGAACCTGATGGTGCTGATGCCGCAGGCCGCGGGCCGCACCCTGGTCGAGGATTTCATGCTGATCCCCGAGCCCCCGGCCTCGCCCGAGGAGGAAGCGCATTGGGCAAAGAGCTGGACCCTGCTCGACGAAGGCGTCTTCGCCGCCGAGGATTTCCGCGCCGCCGCCTTGGGCCAGCAGGGCCTCGAAGCCGGCGCCCTCGCCCAGCTCACCCTCGGCACCCTCGAAACCGGCATCCGCCACTTCCACGACCAGGTGGAGCGGGCGTTGGCCTAAATCTCCCCTCCCTGAAAGGGAGGGCCGGGGGTGGGTCACGGTCGTGCCGGCTCATGCCGGTGCGATCGTTTCCAACGCAACAGCGCTCGCTCCGCTCGCACCCACCCCTGACCCCTCCCTTCCAGG
>JBKBVA010000273.1:0-3647 GCA_046289665.1 Allosphingosinicella sp. | reverse complement strand
GTCTCCTCCCTCCCCTCGCCCCCCCCCCCCCCGCCCCCAGGGTGGTGGTGAACGATCTGGGCGGCGCCCGCGACGGCGCCGGCGCATCGGACGCGGCCGCCCGCGTGGTCGCGGAGATCGAGGCGGAAGGCGGCACCGCCATGGCGAACGGCGCCAGCGTCACCGACCTCGCCGCGGTCGAGGCCATGGTCGCGGCCGCGCGGGAGCGGTGGGGCGGGGTCCACATCCTGATCAACAATGCCGGCATCCTGCGCGACAAGAGCTTCGCGAAGATGGAGATGGACGATTTCCGCGCGGTGGTGGACGTCCACCTGATCGGCTCGGCCAATTGCACCCACGCCGTCTGGGGCCCGATGCGCGAGCAGAATTACGGGCGCATCCTGATGACGGCGAGCTCGACCGGCCTCTACGGCAATTTCGGCCAGTCCAATTACGGCGCCGCCAAGCTCGGCCTCGCCGGCTTCGCCAAGACGCTGGCGCTCGAGGGCGCCAAGCACGACATCCGCGTCAACACCATCGCGCCGACCGCGGCTACGCGGATGACCGAGGACATCTTCCCGCCCGAGCTGCTCGCCCTCTTCCGGCCGGAGCTGGTCGCCCCCGCGGCCCTGTTCCTGGTCTCCGGCGATGCGCCGACCAACTTTATCGTCGGCGCCGGCGCGGGCGTCGTCCAGGCGGCTTACGTCACCCTCACCCCCGGCTATACCCTCCCCGAAGACGCCCGCACGCCCGAGGAAGTCGCCGCCAACTGGGACAGGATCACCGACCGCAGCGGCGAGATCGTCCCCCAGTCCGGCGCCGAGCAGGCGATGCTGATCCTGAAGAAGCTGCAGGGCGGCTGAGACTCCGCCGTACTGTATTGCTACGGCAATACGGCTATGCTATTTCTCCGCCATACGGGAGGAGAAATCTATGTACAGCGATACCGATATCGAATCGGCGGTGGCGGCGGGGGCGATTACGCCGCAGGCGGCCGACGCGCTTCGCCACCACATCGCCGCCAGCCGATCGACGCACGTCGTCGACGAGGAGCATTTCCGGCTCATCACCGGCTTCAACGACATCTTCGTCGGCATCGCCGCGGCGATCCTGCTCTTCGCCCTCGCCTGGATCGGCCATTCGATGGGTCCGAACATCGATTTCGACGGTCCCTCGCCCACCTCCGGCATCCTCGTCGCCGCCGCGGCCTGGGGGCTTGCCGAATTCTTCACGAAGAAGCGCCGCATGGCGCTCCCCAGCATCCTGCTGCTGCTCGCCTTCACCCTCGCTTTGGCCGAGGCCGCCTTCAGCGGCGTCGTCGTCATGCTCGGCGAGGAGGCGTTCATGGACAATGAGCGGGCGATCGGCCTCGTCGCCTCGGCGGCCGCCGCGATCGCGGCCGGCGGCACCTGGCTGCACTGGAAGCGCTTCCGCGTCCCGATCACGGTCGCCGCCGGCGCGGCCGCGGTGGTCGGCGTCGCGCTCGGCCTCGTCGCTTATGCCGTCGGCCCGACCGAGGCGCTGGAGACGACGATCCTGGTCTGCGCGCTGGCGCTCGGCGTCGGGGTGTTCCTGTTCGCCATGTGGTGGGATTCGTCCGATCCGCGCCGCGAGACCCGGCGCTCCGACGTCGCCTTCTGGCTGCACCTGCTGTCGGCGCCGCTCATCGTCCACCCGATCTTCTCGCTGCTCGGCCTCACCGACGGCGACGCGACGGTGACCGAGGCGCTGGTGGTGCTGTTCGTCTACGTGCTGCTCGGCCTCACCGCTCTCGCCATCGACCGGCGGGCGCTGCTGGTCTCGGCGCTGGCCTATGTGCTGTGGGCGCTGTCGGACCTGTTCGAGCGGTTCGGCGCGGTGGAGCTCAACATCGCGCTCACCGCCCTCATCATCGGCTCGGCTTTGCTGCTGCTCTCGGCCTTCTGGCACAATGCCCGCCGCGCCGTCGTCCGTCCGCTGCCGCCGGGCCTCAAGGCGCGGCTGCCAGTCACCGACCGGGCGGCGATGCCGGCCTGACCCGCTCTCCTACAGCCACAGGAGACACCTGCCCCTCCCGCTCGCGCGGGAGGGGCTTTTTTCGTCAGCCGACGATCTTGAGCAGCCGCCGCTCGATCGGGGCGAGCACCGGCCCCAGCTCATGGCCGCGGCGGAGCACCGCGCCATTCTCCCCGATCAGCGCCCACATGCCCTGCTTGTGGCGCAGCGCGGGGCGCTTCTCGATCTTGTATTCCGGCCGCTCGGCGCTGCGGCGGAAGGCCCAGAAGGCGGCGTGGTCTTTAGCGAATTCCACGGCATAGTCCTTCCACAGGCCGGCCGAGACCATGCGGCCGTAAAGGTCGATGATCCGGGAAAGCTCGGCCCGGTCGAACCCCGTCTGGGGCGATGTCGAAGCCGGAAAAGGGTAGACGGTGCCCATCAGGCGCTGTCGCGCTCCTTGTGGTCGCGTTCCTCGAGCAAAGCGGCGAGGCGCTTGCGCATCTGCTCCAGCTCGCACTGGAGCAGCTCCAGCTTCTGAGTCGCCGGATCGAAGCTTTCCGAACAGGGCGTGCCGTAGGGTACGAACTCGCGCGCATAATCCTCGGCGGCGACCAGGGTGGAGCGGGCCGGGATGCCGACCATCGTCGCGCCTTCCGGCACATCCTTGGTCACCACCGCATTCGCCCCGATCCGCGCGCGGGGACCGACCGTGATCGGCCCGAGCACCTGCGCGCCCGAGCCGACGATCGCGCCGTCCATGATCGTCGGGTGGCGCTTGCCGCCTTCGCCGCCGGTCGGATTGGTGCCGCCGAGCGTCACCATCTGGTAGATGGTGACGTCGTCGCCGATCGTCGCCGTCTCGCCGATCACCACGAAGCCGTGGTCGATGAAGAAGTTGCGGCCGATCGAGGCGCCGGGATGGATGTCGATCGCGGTGAGGAAGCGGGCGATGTGATTGATCAGCCGCGCGAGGAAGAACAATTCGCCGCGGTAGAACCAGTGGGCGAGGCGGTGCAGCCCCAGCGCCCACACGCCCGGATACAGCAGGATCTCCCAGCGGGACCGCGGCGCCGGATCGCGCGCCTTGACGGATTCGAGATACTGAACCAGCCCCTGAAACATAGGCGCCTTTCCCTTCGGTCAGCCGGCAAAATAGGCACGGCTCCGGCGAATTGCCAGCGAGGGCCGCGATTTTTCGAGAGCCCCCGAACCGGCTGCTGCGGGCGGCGGCGCGTTACCGGGGCGGCGGCGCATCGTTCATCATCCGTGCGATCACCTGCCGCGCGACGTTGGACGGCACGGCGAGGCCGATGCCGACATTGCCCTGTCCGGGGCCGACGATGGCGGTGTTGATGCCGACCACCTCGCCGCGCATGCTGATCAGCGGGCCGCCCGAATTGCCCGGATTGATCGGCGCATCGGTCTGGACGAAGCGCGGACCGCCGTCGCCGCCGCGATGGCCGAGCGCGCTCACGATGCCGGCCGTCACCGTCTGCCCGATCTCGAACGGATTGCCGATCGCCACGACATAGTCGCCGACCGCGAGCCGGTCCGAATCGCCGAGCGGAAGCGCCTGCAGGTCTTCGGCCGGGATCTGGAGGAGGGCGATGTCGGTGGCCCGGTGGGAGACGACCAACCGCACCGACACCCACCACCCCCCCACCATCCCCCCCCCCCCACACCCACCACCA
>JBKBVA010000272.1:0-3731 GCA_046289665.1 Allosphingosinicella sp. | reverse complement strand
CCCGGCCGTCCCCTTTCCAGCAACCCCTAACCCAGGAGAGATTCCATGGCCGATTATGGCAGATACGATGAAAACACCCGAACCCGCGGCATAAACCGCGACCGCGACCGCGACTATGGCCGCCGCAGCGGCGGCGACCGCGGCATGTTCGATTACGGCCGCAGCGAGCGCGGACGCTCGGAGGAGCGCGGCTGGGCCGAACGCAGCTACGGCGACCGCAGCTATGGCGAGCGCGACCGCGGCGACCGCGGCCATTTCGGCCGGGATCGCGACCGCAGCTCGCTGTTCGGACGCGACCGGGACCGCGAGCGCAGCCGTTCGCACGATCGGGACCGCGACCGCGGCCGGGGCCGGGAGCGGAGCGACCGCGGCTACGGCTCGGACGACTTCAACCGCGGCCTCGCAATGGACGAGACCAGCAAGCTGATCGCCTCGAACAAGGTCGAAGGCACCGCGGTCTACGGCTCGGACGGCGAGAAGCTGGGCAGCATCTACAACTTCATGGTCGATAAATATTCCGGCCGCGTGAAATATGCGGTGATGCGCTACAGCAGCGGCTTCCTCGGCTTCGGCGAGCGTTATTATCCGCTCCCCTGGAAGGTGCTCGATTACGACACCCGCGCCGGCGGCTATTGCATCGACATGACGGAAGAGGATCTGGAGAACGCACCGAGCTTCGACCGCGACAGCGAGCCGCGCTTCAACGAGGACTATGACGATCACGTTCACGATTATTACGGCATGCGCCGCCGCAGATAAGGCGCCACGCTGAAACTCGACGGCCGCCTCCGGGCGGCCGTTTCTTATGCCCCGACCGGCACCCCGAACAGATCGTGCTCGTCGGCATCCTCGACGAGGACCTTGAGGATATCGCCCGGCTTTGCGTCCGCGGCGTCGCGCAGGTGAACCTCGCCGTCGATCTCGGGCGCGTCGGCCTTGGAGCGGCCCGTCGCCCCGCCTTCGCCGTCGGCGAGGTCGACCAGCACGTCGATCTCGCGCCCCACCTTGGCGGCCAGTTTCTCGGCCGAGATGCGGGCGGTGAGCTCCATCAGGCGGGCGTAGCGCTCTTCCTTCACCTCTTCCGGCACCGCGCCGGGAAAGTCGTTGGCGGCGGCGCCCTGCACCGGTTCGAAGCGGAAGGCGCCGACCCGGTCGAGCCGCGCTTCCTCCAGCCACTGCATCAGATAGTCGAAGTCCGCCTCGGTCTCGCCCGGGAAGCCGACGACGAAGGTCGAGCGGATGGCGATGTCGGGGCAGATTTCGCGCCAGCCGCGGATGCGCTCCAGCACCTTGGCCTCGTTGGCCGGGCGCTTCATCGCCTTCAGCACCGACGGCGCCGCGTGCTGGAACGGTATGTCGAGATAAGGGAGGACCAGGCCCTCGGCCATCAGCGGGATGACCTTGTCGACGTGCGGATAGGGATAGACGTAGTGGAGCCGCACCCAGGCGCCCAGCTTGCCGAGTTCGCGGGCGAGGTCGGTCATGTGGGCGCGCACCGGCGCACCTTTCCAGCCCCAGTCGGAGGCGTGGCGCAGGTCGACGCCGTAGGCCGACGTGTCCTGGCTGATGACCAGCAACTCCTTCGTGCCCGCCGAGACCAGCTTCTCCGCCTCGCGCAGGATCGCGTCGGGGCGCCGGCTGGCGAGGTCGCCGCGGATCGAGGGGATGATGCAGAAGCTGCAGCGGTGGTTGCAGCCCTCGGAAATCTTCAGATAGGAATAGTGGCGCGGCGTCAGCTTCAGGCCGGCGTCCGGCACCAGGTTGAGATAGGCCGACGGCGGCATCGGCGCCGCGACATGCACCGCGCCGACCACTTCCTCATATTGGTGCGGCCCCGAGATGGCGAGCACCTCGGGGAATTTGGCGCGGATCACCTCGGCCTCATTGCCCATGCAGCCGGTGACGATCACCCGCCCGTTCTCGGCGATCGCCTCGCCGATCGCCGCCAGGCTCTCTTCCTTGGCCGAATCGAGGAAGCCGCAGGTGTTGACCAGCACCACGTCGGCCGAATCGTAGTCGGGCGAGAGCTGGTAGCCGTCGCTGCGCAGCTTGGTCAGGATCCGCTCGGAATCGACCAGCGCCTTCGGGCAGCCGAGCGAAACCATGCCGACCTTGGGCGGGGAGGGGAGCGTGATGGCCATGAGAAGGCGCCCACATAGTGCCAGATAAAGGCTTTTCCTAGGCCTGCGGCTCTCGCCACCGCGGCGGCGGCGTGCTTAGCATGGCGTCATGGCGAGCGAAGCCGAACCGCAGGCGCGCGAACACGCGATCCCCCTCTCCGAGGCGGCGTGGGTGTGGGCGCGCATCGCGGCGCTGAGCTTCGGCGGTCCGGCGGGCCAGATCGCCGTCATGCACCGCATCCTCGTCGAGGAGAAGAAGTGGATCGGCGAGGCGCGGTTCCTCCACGCACTCAATTACTGCATGCTGCTGCCCGGCCCGGAGGCGCAGCAGCTCGCCACCTACATAGGCTGGCTGCTTCACAAGACGAAGGGCGGCCTCATCGCCGGCGGGCTGTTCATCCTGCCCGGCTTCCTTGCCATCATGGCGCTCTCCTGGCTCTACGCGGCCTTCGGGGATGTCGGGGCGGTTGAGGCCCTGTTCTTCGGCCTCAAGGCCGCGGTGCTGGCGATCGTGCTCGATGCGGTGCGGCGGATCGGCGCCCGTGCGCTGAAGACGGCGCCGCTCCGCGCCGCGGCGGGGGCGGCGTTCGTCGCCATCTTCTTCTTCGCCGTCCCGTTCCCGCTGATCGTGGCGGCGGCGGCGCTGTTCGGCCTTGCCGGGCAGCGCTTCGGGCTGCGCGTGCTGCACGGCGGCGGCGGCCACGGGCCGGCGGGAAGCGCCGTGATCGCCGACGAGGACAGCGCGCTCGGCGCCGGAATGCCCGCCCATGCGCGGCCGCGGCTCGGCTGGGCGCTCAAGGTCTCGGCCATCCTGCTGCTGCTCTGGCTGGGCCCGGTGGCGGCGCTGGTCGCCGCGCTGGGGCCGGACCACGTGTTCAGCCAGATCGCCCTGTTCTTCTCCAAGATGGCCGTGGTGACGTTCGGCGGCGCCTATGCGGTCCTCGCTTATGTGGCGCAGCAGGCCGTGGAGAATTACGGCTGGCTGCAGCCGGGCGAGATGCTCGACGGCCTCGGCATGGCCGAGACGACGCCGGGCCCGCTGATCATGGTCACCCAGTTCGTCGGCTTCATGGGCGCCGCGCGCGAGGCGGGGGGTATGCACCCGCTGCTGGCGGGCACGCTCGGCGCCCTCCTCACCACTTGGGTCACCTTCACGCCCTGCTTCCTGTGGATCTTCCTCGGCGCGCCCTTCGTCGAGACCTTGCGCGGCAACCGCGCCCTCAACGCGGCGCTGTCGGCGGTCTCGGCCGCCGTGGTGGGCGTGATCCTCAACCTCGCGCTTTGGTTCGCGCTCCACACATTGTTCGGCGAGGTGCGGGAGATGCGCGGCGCCGGCCTGCGCGTCGACGTCCCGGTCCTTGCCACCGTCGACTGGGCCGCGCTCGCCCTGACTATGGCCGCGGCCGTCGCCCTGTTCCGCTTCCGCGTCGGGCCGATGCTCCTCCTGGCCGGCTGCGCGGCGGCGGGCCTCCTGTGGAGCGCCGCCGCCGGCTGATCCTCCTCTCGGCGCCCGCCGGTGGCGGTGCCCACCGAGGCGGTCCGCTCAACCCCTCCGCCGGCCGGTCAAGTGTCCCGGCAAAGCCTCAGGAGGATCGGCGACCGGGCCCGTTC
>JBKBVA010000271.1:0-3743 GCA_046289665.1 Allosphingosinicella sp. | reverse complement strand
CACCCTCCGACTCCCCCTCTCCCTCCCGCTGCTGCGCAGCGGGCCCCTCCCTCTCCCCTGAAGGAGAGAGGGGTGCCTCCATCGGGATGAACCACTGCGGGGTGCAGCGGAAGATGATCTTGGCCTTTGACCGCCAGCTGTGCGGGTAGCTGTGCCGGAAATCCGCGGACGCGGCGAGTAGCGCGCCGGCCTCCCGGAGGTCCGAGCAGATCGGCCCGTCCGGCGCGTTGAACTTCGGGTTGATCACGCTCCCCTGGCCGCCGAGCCACGCCCAGTCCGCCCGGTACTTGCCGTCATCCTCGACCGCGAACACCGGATCGATGCCGTGCGCCTTGCACAGCAGGAAATCGTCCTCGCCATGGTCGGGCGACATGTGCACGAGCCCGGTGCCCTGTTCCGTAGTGACGAACTCGCCGGGCAGGAAGGGGCGGGGGCGGGCAAAGAAGCCGCCGAGATGGTGCATCGGATGGCGAGCGACGGTGCCGGCGAGTTCGGAGCCTTTGCCCCGCCACACCGCCTCGAATTCGATGTCACTGATGTGTCGGCGGCCGAAAAGCGCCTTCACCAGCGGCTCGGCGATGACCAGCGTTCGCCCGAACAAATCAGTGCCCCAGTCACCGGACTGCGCAGATGTCTCCATGCCGCCGGTCAGACGGACTGCGGCGTACTCAACATCCTCCCCAAAGGCGATCGCCTGGTTGACCGGGATCGTCCAGGGCGTGGTCGTCCACACCACGGCATGGGCGCCGACCAGCTCCGGGATCGGGCTCTCTGTTATCTCGAACGCCACGTCGATCTGGGTGGACGTGATCTCCTCATATTCGACCTCGGCCTCGGCCAAGGCGGTCTTCTCGACCGGGGACCACATGACCGGCTTGGCGCCGCGGTAGAGCTGGCCGCTTTCGGCGAACTTCAAAAGCTCGCCGACGATCTTGGCCTCGGCCTCATACTTCATGGTGAGGTAGGGGTCGTCCCACTCGCCCATCACGCCGAGGCGCTGGAACTGCTCGGCCTGCACGGCGACCCATTTGTCGGCATAGGCGCGGCATTCGGCGCGGAACTGGCCCTTCGGGACCTCGTCCTTGTCGAGCTTCTTCTTCCGGTACTGCTCCTCGATCTTCCACTCGATCGGGAGGCCGTGGCAGTCCCAGCCCGGCACGTAGGGTGCGTCCTTCCCCAGCAGCGACTGCGAGCGCACGACGATGTCCTTGAGGATCTTGTTCATCGCGTGGCCCATGTGGATGTCGCCATTGGCGTAGGGCGGGCCGTCGTGGAGGATGAAGCGCTTGCGGCCGGCGCGGGCCTCGCGCAGCGTCTGGTACAGCTTTTCCTCCGCCCAGCGGGCGAGGATCGCCGGTTCCTTCTGCGCAAGGCCGGCCTTCATCGGGAAGTCGGTCTTCGGCAGGAAGACCGTGTCTTTATAGTCTGGTTTTTCGGACATCGCGCGGGGGCTTAGCCGGGGCAAGGGCGGGCGTCCAGCATCCTCCCGGCGGGCGCGGCCCCGGGGAGGCGGCCGAAAGTCACGAATGTCGCGAATGTCGCGAGAGTCGCATGGAAACGCGGGGGTCCTCCCGCCCGGCCGGGGCGCGGAGCGGCTGCGACTCGGTGCGGGGGCGGGATCGTCTTCATCGACGATCCTGAACCAAATGATTTCCTACATTGCAACCGCGGCGCCGGCTCGGTCCGGATCAGCGGCGCAGCGCGGGCCCCATCGTGCCGAAATCGTCGACGAAGACATGGCCCTTGAAGTCGCGCGGCACCTGGTCGAACTGCTCGGGCCGGTCGAGGCCCGCTATCGCCCCGTCCTCGACGGCGCGGTACATCAGCACCTTGCTGCCGGCGCCCGCCATCCGCGCGAAGAAGCGATAGGGCCAGCCCCAGACGGTGAAGCCCGCCCCGGTCGGAACGCCCACCGTCGTCGCCTCGCACGCCGCGGGAACGACGCCGGTCCACCCGGTCTTGCGGTAGGATTCGAGGCACGCGCCCAGCGCATCCGCCCCGAAGGTCCAGGCGCCGGGCGCGATCTGCTCCAGGCGGGCGAGGACGCGCGGGTCTCCGTAGAAGCCGTGGCCGTCGTCGATCTTCGCCCCGACGCGGGCGAATTCGGCGACGAGCGCATCGGCGTCGGCCGGATCGGCGCCGCGGAAGCGGACGATCAGCGGCACGCCGCGCAGCTCGCGCAGCGCCTCCTCCAGCGTCGGCATCGCCGCGATGCCGCGCCCGCGCATCGGGAAGGTCGCGCCACCGTCCGCCGTATAGCCGTGGCCGATGTCGAGCGCCTTGAGCTCGGCCAAAGTCTTCTCCGCGACCCGCCCGGTGCCGTCGGTGCGGCAATCGAGCGTCTCGTCGCGGAACAGGACGATGCGATCGTCGGCGGTGCGGCGCGCATCGACCTCGACCGCGTCGGCGCCGATCCGCGTCGACTTGTAGAGCGAGGCGAGGCTGTTCTCGATCCACAGGCTGCCTTGCGGATCCTGGATCTGCGCGGCGGCGCATGCCTGCGGGTCGGCGCCGTCGGCGAGCGGCTGCGCGATGCCGCGCTGCGCGACCACCATCAGGCGTCCGGTGGGCTTGCCCGCGATCCACGAGGCGTTGGTCAGCGACAAGGCGACGGCGACCGCCGCGACGCCGATGCCGATCCAGCCCTTCCTCTTCATGCCAGCCTCCGCCGCGCTTCGGCGCAGTCCAGCGCCATCCGGTCCTTCAGCGCCTCGAGGCTGTCGAACTTCTCCTCGGGGCGCAGGAAGGAGATGAGCTCGACCTCGATCGTCTGGCCGTAGAGATCGCCCGAAAAGTCGAAGAAATGGGGCTCGAGCAGTTCCTTGGGCGGATCGAAGGTCGGGCGGATGCCGAGATTGGCGGCGCCGTCCAGCACGCGCCCGTCCGGCAGGCGTCCGCGCACCGCATAGATGCCGAAGCGCGGGCGCAGATAGGGGCCGAGGGCGAGATTGGCGGTCGGATAGCCGAGCTCGCGGCCGCGCCGGTCGCCGGGCTCGACCACGCCTTCGATCGCGAAGGGGCGGGTGAGGAGGGCGGCCGCCGTCTCGCAGTCGCCCGCCTGCAGCGCCTCGCGGATGCGGCTGGAGGAGACGGGCGCGCCTTCCTCGACCACCGGCGCGACGGCATCGACCAAGAGGCCGTGCGCGGGGCCGAGATCCTTCAGCACCGCGACATTGCCGCCGCGGCCGCGGCCGAAGGTGAAGTCCTCGCCGGTCACCACGCCGGCCGCGCCGATCAGCCGGGCGAGGCGGTGGGAGACGAAGTCCTCGGCCGAGGTGCGGGCCAGTTCGGCGTCGAAGGCGAACACGATCATCGCGTCCGCCCCGGCGGCGGCGAACAGCCGCTGGCGCTGGTCGAGGCTGGTCAGGCGGAAGGGCGGCGCATCGGGCTTGAAGAAGCGCACGGGATGGGGATCGAAGGTGGCGACGAGCGCCGGGCGGCCTTCGGCTCGCGCACGCGCCACCGCGCGGCCCACCACCGCCTGGTGGCCCTCGTGAAACCCGTCGAAATTGCCGAGCGCGACGATGCCCCCGCGAAGTCGGGCAGGAACCGCCGAGCCGCCGTCCAGCCGCTCCATGAGGCGGCTATAGGAGAGGCGGCGCGGGGGGACAATGTTGGAGGTGGGGGGAGGGGGAGGGCGTGCGTCCCAACTCGTCATCCCGGCGAAGGCCGGGATCTCGTGGGGTGAGGGGCGCCGGTTTGGATGGAGCGCTCCCTGGGCGCCGGCGCCTTCTCGTCCCGAG